>NZ_JBNCKS010000038.1:0-75394 GCF_049841635.1 Micromonospora sp. DT44
TTGCCTAGACAACGCCGATCATGGACGCCCTCGCGTCTACTTGCGGTCCCACATCCCTTGGAATCGATCATCTAGGTTTGTTCAGTAGGTCGCTGCGAGGAGGCGTTACGCGACGCGTGCGGCGATGCCTTCGATGTTGCGTCCGCGGTGTAGTTCGAGGTCGGGTTGGCCCTTGAGCGTGTCGTTGACGGACTCGATGAGCTGCCGGATCGGTTTGCCGCCAGGACCCGGACGGCCTTGGCCACCTGCCCGGTAGGCGGCTGCCCTCGACACCCCGAATCCCGACGCTCGGCGCGCAGCAACCGCGCCACGTACCGCACGAGCTCTCTGGGCACGTCGATGATCCCGAGCGACACATCGGTTCCTGTTGAGATCACCTCATCGTTGAACCGCCCACCCGACCGCGCCGTATTACCTGCGCATCGTCAGGACACCTAACCGGAGGTATGGCAGTGGAAGAGGGAGTCCAGCAAGCTGGGCGCAGCAGGAGCGACCCCAACGGGGCCGAAGATGTCGTCGACACCCGAGGCCGCAATCCCAACGTCACCCCACAACAGGCAATGGTTGACCTCTGGAAGTACCTGCCCAGCAAGGAGCAGTTGCTCATGGCCGGCTTCCTGGTTAATAAAGCCAACGAAACGTTCACCGAAGGCGAGCAGCCCAGCACATCTGCGGAAAGAGTTCGGCAACAATTGCAATTCTTCAACAGGCCGCTGAACGAGGCTTTGGATCAGTTGGAGGAGGGGACGGCGGGGGTCAACGAGACTCGCGATTGGATACAAGCTTCCGCGCTCTTCCTCAAGATGGTTGAGACGAAACTTCGAGCCGACAAGAGCCGTCACCGACCCAGCTGGGACCAGGAAAGTCTATTGGAAGACGTGGAGGGTTGGCGCGAGGAATCGGTAAAGGCTGTCGCGGCGCTCGAATTCCTTTCAAGGCACCTGGAGAAACGCCGTCGGCAAAATTAGAAATCAAAATTTGACGGGTTCTTCACCCGACGAGGCGCGTAAAGACGTGATCAAATACCTCGATGATCGCGCTCAGCTGCGCAAAGGAACTAAAAGGCTTGTGTATTTGTACGATGATTCCATGAGCCGCCTGGGGGAACCGCTCCTCGGAGATGAATGGGACAATAAAACAAATAAGACGTTTGCTGAAAAAATGGCCGACCTGCTCTTGGCAGGGGTCTATCACGACGCCCGCCCCTATGGTCAACAATCCCCTGACGTCATGGCAAACAACGCGAGGGTGGCCCAGGACGTCATGGCTGAACTGCAGCGGAGGGGTCTCGGCGGTCACGCGATGATGTCTCTGGCCTCCGATGCTCTGCGGCAGCACAGTCCGGCCGCCCCGTTCCCTCCTCAGGGCCCTCGTGCGGACGTGGCGGCACTCCGGTCGGACGGTGCGCCGGACGGTGCGCCGGACGGGTCCAACGCCGAGGCGTCGACTCGCCCGCCTGCCGCCGCACCACCCCGTGATCCCTCGCCTCGCCGACGCTAGACGGTCAGGCCTAACTACGGTAACGCCCCCGGGGTACCGGAGATAGACGAAGAGCGTTGAGGATCAGTTCGTGACGACTGACCTCAACGCCCTTCCGACCGTACTGTATGCGAACATCGAAGGTGCAGATGGCGCGGGAGATGCTCACCCGGGCGTTGGATGCTGGGGTGCCGGTGGGGTGGGTGACAACTCGACGATCTCGGCCTTGAACTGCGCCGTGAACGACCGCCGAGGCCGTGACCGCTTCTTCCCCACGTTCTCCATGATGCTGGACATCCTCCCGGAGACCCCAGGTCCCCTGATCTCGGATGTCCGTCAAAACGGGGCAGGCCCAACCTAACTGAACGGCGTTGGCACTATACCCCTGAACCGCTGCTCCACGCGCGACGACGCCGTGGCACGGGTGCGGTGCGTGCCCCCCCGGGTTGACCTCGCCACCGATACTCTCCGCCCCATGGTCCTGTTGGCTGGGCGCACCCGACGCCGCCTGCTCCTGGCCCTCCTGTCAGTGGCCTGCGTGCTGATGTGCTGCGGAGCCTTCACCTGGCAGGGCGAGATGCACCAACGACAGGACCGGAGCAAGGCCACGGCCGCCCTGACCACGTACCTGGAGCGGGTTCAGGCCGCCGATTACGGCGCGGCCTACCAGCAGCTCTGCTCGGACGTCGTACCGGAGTACGCCGAGTCGGACTACGCCGCGTTCCTTCGAGAGCACCGCCCGTTCGTCTCGTTCTCCCTCGGCGAGCCGGCGGAGTCCACCGGCATCGACGGCACCTACCTGACCTTCCCGGTCACCCTGGCCTACCCCGACGAAACGACCGGCGTCATGTGGCTGGCTGTGGGCCTGGAGACGGGTGGCCCCAAGGTGTGTGATGGCTTCGATTGGTTGAGGTGACCCACCACGCCGGGCGGGATGGCTGCTGTCATAACCGCGCTCCCGGTCCTACGGTCCGGGGAAGCGCCTGATGGAATTGGAGCCCCCGGCCGGGATCGAACCGGCGACATCTCGCTTACAAGGCGAGTGCTCTGGCCAGCTGAGCTACAGGGGCGCGTGTGTCGACGCCAGCATAGCGACTGGCGTCCGGATATCCCGCTCGCGAGTGCTCCCGAGCACGGGAAACGTCAACAACCCGACGCGCGACGCCGCACCGCGACGTCGATTGATGCCTTGCCGTGCCCGACTGCCCGTAATGCGTAGGCATTGGGTCACTTCCGAGGGTCCCTCGTCTTGGCAGGGCGGGGAAAGCCAATTACGGTGCAGTGACACGGGCGACAGCCCGGCCGCCCTCGCGACCGACTGCCGTCCGCTGACCGGCACGGGCTCGTGCCGGTTGCTCCTTCACTCGGATCGTCCGGCACGTTCCTGCCGGTGAAAGGAAGCGCACCACCATGGCTACGGTCACCTATTCCAAGGCGTCCCGGATCTACCCGGGCACCGAGCGTCCCGCCGTCAACGAGCTCAACCTCGAGATCGGCGACGGCGAGTTCCTCGTTCTGGTCGGCCCGTCGGGTTGTGGCAAGTCCACCAGCCTGCGGATGCTCGCCGGTCTCGAGGACGTCGACGCCGGCTCGATCTACATCGACCAGCGCGACGTCACCCACCTTCCCCCGAAGGCCCGCGACATCGCGATGGTCTTCCAGAACTACGCCCTCTACCCGCACATGACGGTGTACGAGAACATGGCGTTCGCCCTGAAGCTGCGCAAGACCTCCAAGTCGGAGATCGACCGGCGGGTCAAGGAGGCGGCCGGGCTGCTCCAGCTTGAGGAGTACCTCAGCCGCAAGCCGAAGGCGCTCTCCGGTGGTCAGCGTCAGCGTGTCGCCATGGGCCGGGCGATCGTCCGCGAGCCGCAGGTCTTCCTCATGGACGAGCCGCTGTCGAACCTCGACGCCAAGCTGCGTGTCCAGACCCGTACGCAGATCGCGTCGCTCCAGGCCAAGCTGGGCGTCACCACCGTCTACGTCACGCACGACCAGGTCGAGGCCATGACCATGGGCCACCGGGTCGCCGTGCTGCTCGACGGTGTCCTCCAGCAGGTGGACACCCCGCGGGCGCTCTACGACACCCCGGCCAACGTGTTCGTCGCCGGCTTCATGGGCTCTCCCGCCATGAACATCAAGACCGTTCCGCTGAACGAGCGGGGCGCCGAGTTCGCCGAGCTGCAGATCCCGCTGACCCGGGAGCAGGTCGAGGCGGCCCGCGCCGAGGGTGGCGACGGCAAGGTCACCGTGGGCTTCCGCCCGGAGGACTGCGAGCTGGTCAGCTCGACCGAGGGCGGCATGCCGGTCGTGGTCGAACTGGTCGAGGACCTCGGTTCGGACGCCAACGTCTACGGCCACGCCGCGCTGGGTGGCAACTCGGAGCGCTTCGTCGTCCGTACCGACCGGCGCAGCATGCCGAACATGGGTGACACCGTCTTCGTCAAGCCGGTCGCCGGTCGCAGCCACGTCTTCCACGCCGCCACCGGCAGCCGGATCTGACGTAACGCCGTACACGCGAGGGGCGGTCCGCTGCGGCGGGCCGCCCCTTTCGTCGTACCCGGGAGGGGTCGTCATCCCCGGGAGCCAGCGCGAGCGTGGCTCCCCGGGGTGACGCGGCGGGGTGTGCCGTATCCCTAGCGTTCGCGGCACACCGAGCCCGAGGAGACGCCGTGTCCGCCACCGCCACCGTTCACCGGAACCAGATCATCCACCGGGCCGGCCGCAGCCTCGCCTACTGCGCGACGCTGGTGCCGGTCGCCCTGTTCACGCTGGTTGCCACGCCGGTGGGCGGGGCCGACGCCGCTGTCGCGCGGTGGCGGAGCCTGCGGACCGGCCTGCTCGGCGCACCCCCGACGGCCGTGCCCGGCCGGCGACCCGGAACGCTCGCGGTGCTCGGTCACGCGCTGCTCAGCCTGCTGCTCGGCCTCGTGGCCCTGCTGCCGATCGGCGTCGAGGTGTTGATGGTGTTGCGCGGCGTCCTGTATCGGGTGGTCGATCCCGGCCCGTACGACCACTCCTGGGGCGGTCCGAGCCGGGCCGGCGCGTGGCTGGCGCACTTCCTCATCGGCCTGCCAATGGCGGCCGGCGGGCTGGCCGCGCTCATCGGCATCGCCGCCGTGCACCAACGACTGACCCGACGCCTCGACGGGGAGCGGGGTCCGGCCCGGCTGCTGCCGGCCACGCTGCTGATGGCGGTGGCCGGTGCGGTCTTCTTCGTCGCCTGGCTCCACCAGATCTGACGGCGAGGCCCCCTACCGCTTTCGAGCGGTAGGGGGCCTCGTCGACGTCGTTACAGCTCGACCGAGCGGCGGCGGGCGACCTCGGCCAGGGTGACCGCGGCGGCCACGCTCGCGTTGAGCGACTCCACCTCGGAGATCATCGGGATGCTGACGGTCAGGTCGCAGGTCTCCCCGACCAGCCGGGACAACCCGCGTCCCTCGGAACCGACGACCACCACCAGCGGGCCGACGGCGGCCTCCAGGTCGTACAGGTCGGTGTCGCCGTCGGCGTCCAGGCCGACCACCATGAAACCGGCGTCCCGGCAGGCCTTCAGCGACCGGGTCAGGTTGGTGACCTGGGCCACCGGCACCCGCGCGGCCGCGCCGGCACTGGTCCGCCAGGCGGTCGCGGTGATCCCGGCGGCACGACGCTCGGGTACGAAGACACCCTGCGCGCCGAACGCCGCGGCCGACCGGATCACGGCACCCAGGTTGCGCGGGTCGGTGACCCCGTCCAGCGCGACCAGCAGCGGGGCCTGCTGCTCCAGCGACGCGGCCACCATGTCCTCGAAGGGCTGGTACGCGAACGGCGGCACCTGCAACCCGACGCCCTGGTGCAGCACCCCACCGGTCATCCGGTCCAGTTCGGCCCGGCTGATCTCCAGGTTGGCGATGCCCCGGTCGGCGGCGGTCCGGATGATCTCCTTGGTCCGCTCGTCCACGTCGATGCCCTGGGCCGTGTAGAGCGCCGTCGCCGGCACCTGGGCGCGCAGCGCCTCCAGCACCGGGTTGCGCCCGACCAACAGCTCCGGGGAGTCCTTGGACGGGTTGGACTTGCGCCCCGGGGAGACCCGGGGACCGGACCGCGAGGTGGGCTTGCCACCCCGACCGCCGGTCGCGGCACGACCGACCGGTACGCCCCGACCGCCACCCTTGCCCCAGGTGGTGTCCTTGCTGCCCGGCTGACCGATCTTCGGGGCACGCCCCTCCTCGGCCGCCACCCGGCGCTCCTTGTCCTGCTTCCAGGCGGTGCGCTGCGGCAGCTTCTCGGTGCCCGAGTAGCCCTTGTGCCACGGCCGCTCGTCAGCGGGAAGGGTGCGACCCCGCCCGGCGAGGGAGTCCTTGTTCTTGCCGCCGGTGCCCTTGGGGGCGCCTGCCTTCGACGTCAGTCGCCGGCCACGGCGCTGCGAGTTGCCGGCCATCAGTCCTGCTCTCCAATAGTCCAACGGGGGCCCTGGGGGGTGTCCTCGACCACCACGCCGGCCAGCTTGAGCTGGTCACGTACCGCGTCCGCGGCAGCCCAGTCCTTGCGGCCCCGGGCCTGCGCGCGCTGCTCCAGGGCCAGCGCGATCAGGGAGTCCACCACGGCGCGCAGATCGTCCGAACGACCGCCGCCGGTCCACGCCTCGTCGAGGGGGTCGATGCCGAGGATATCCAGCATCGCGCGTACGACGGCCAGGGTGGTGCGGACAGTCACATCGTCGCCGGCGCTCAGCGCGGTGTTGCCGTCCCGAAGGTGCTGTTGCAGCACGGCCAGCGCGGCGGACGTGTTGAGGTCGTCGTCCATCGCCGCGACGAAACCGGCCGGCAGTTCGCCGAGCTGCCCGGCGCCCACCCGCTCGACGGCCCGCTGGACGAAACCCTCGATCCGGCGGTACGCGGTGGCCGCCTCGCGCAGCGAGTCCTCCGAGTAGTCGATCACCGAGCGGTAGTGCGCGGTGGCGTAGTAGTAGCGCAGCTCCACCGGCCGCACGCCGAGCGAGTCGACGTACGCGAGGCCCAGGGCGTTACCCGCCGACTTGCCCATCTTGGCCCCGCCGATGCTGAGCAGGCCGTGGTGCACCCAGTAGCGGGCGAACGGCAGCCCGGCCGCCTGGGACTGGGCGATCTCGTTCTCGTGGTGCGGGAACGTCAGGTCCAGACCACCGCCGTGGATGTCGAACTCCGGGCCCAGGTAGCGCCAGCACATCGCCGAGCACTCGATGTGCCAGCCCGGGCGGCCCAGCCCCCACGGAGACGGCCAGTACGCGTCCGCCGGCTCGTCCGGCTTGGCGCCCTTCCAGAGGGCGAAGTCGCGCGGATCCCGCTTACCCCGGTCCGGCGCGTCGCCGGCCGACTGCATCGCGTCCGGCGACTGGCCCGACAGCGACCCGTACGCCGGCCAGGACGCCACATCGAAGTAGACGTCGCCGGAGCCGTCGGTGGCCGGGTACGCGTGCCCGTCCGTGATCAGCTTGGTGATCAGCTCGTGCATCTCCGGGATGTGCCCGGTGGCGCGCGGCTCGTAGGTGGGCGACAGCACGTTCAACGCCCGGTACGACTCGGCGAGGATCAACTCGTTGGCGTACGCGATCGACCAGAACGGCCGACCCTGCTCACCCGCCTTGACGAGGATCTTGTCGTCGATGTCGGTCAGGTTGCGGATGAACGTGACCTCGTAGCCGGCAGCGAGCAACCAGCGGCGCAGCACGTCGTAGTTGACGCCGGAGCGAAGGTGGCCGATGTGCGGCGGTGCCTGGAGGGTGAGACCACACAGGTAGACCCCCACCTTGCCGGCTTCCCGCGGGACGAAGTCCCGCACCGATCGGGTGGCGGTGTCATACAGGCGTAGCGTCACCGTACAAGGGTAGCCGTCCGCGCCTGTCCGGGTCCGCCGGTGCCGGGTCGTACGCTGCGTGCTGTGGATGCGACGGCAGGGTCCAACCGGACCGGGGAGACGTCCCAGACGCTCGACCGGGGTCTACGGCTTCTGCACCTGGTGGCCGATACGCCGGCCGGGCTGACCGTCAGCGAGGCGGCGAACCGACTCGGCGTTGGCCGGGCGGCCGTCTACCGGCTGGTCGGCCCGCTGACCGGGCACGGCATGCTGCGCCGGGGCAGCGATGGCCGACTCCGGATCGGCGCGGGCGTGCTGCACCTGGCCCGACGCGCCCAGCCGCTGCTCGCCGAGGGAGCGTTGCCGGCGCTGCGCCGACTCGCCGAACAGGCCGGCGCGACCGCCCACCTGACCGTGGTGGACGGCGGTGAGGGTGTCGCCCTGGCGGTGGTCGAGCCGAGTTGGACGTCGTTCCACGTCGCTTACCGAACGGGGGCGCGACACCCCCTGGACCGGGGCGCGGCGGGTCGGGCCATCCTGGCCGGCCGGAGCGGCACGGCCGACCCGGTGAGCAGCAGCGGCGAGTTGGAATCCGGGGCGTACGGGGTGGCCGCGCCGGTGCTCGGCGTACCGGGCCTGGAGGCCAGCGTCGGCGTGGTCGCGCTCGCCCCGCTGGACGTCGCCCTGGTCGGCCCCCAGGTGCAGGCCGCCGCGACGGCGGTGGCGGCCATTCTCTGCTGACCCCTTGATCCACCCCGGGTTTGTTGAAGTCGGGCTGTCCGGGCAACCGCGACGCCCCGACTTCCAGGACCCCGCCCACCCATAGCAAGATCTTCGAGGCGATTCGTGGTTGTCCACAGGCACTCGCGTGGCCCTTGGCGGGGTTGTCCACAGGGGTTTCGGGCGGGTGGCGACCGGCAGCACGCTGCTCGGCATGCCACCACGTCCGTACCGACCCGACGCCCTGACCTGGCAGGTTTTCCGCGGCTCCGACGTCGTCCGGGATGGCCTGCTCACCGAGCACCAGCTACGCAGCAGCGCCTGGGTACGACTTCGCCACGACATCTACGCCGACGCCCGGCTGGGCAGGGACCACGCCCTGGCCTGCCGCGCCGCGCTCCTGCGGCTGCCGCCCGGGGTGGTCGTGGGTGGTCCGTCGGCCGCCTTCCTGCACGGCGTCGAGCACGCCGCCGCGTTCACCGACGACGTGCACATCCTCGCGCCCCGACCGTTGCGGGTCGGCGCTCAACGCGGCCTTCGGGTGCATGCCCACACCACGTCCGAACACGCCGCCACCGGCCCGCGCGTAAGCGGTCCGATGCCTGAACGGGCGGCCCCCTATCCGCCGGCGACCGGTCCCTCGAAAGCGAGACGCCCGACCGGCGCGACCCGCCCACCGGGACCGGAACGCCTGGCGCGCGGCCCACTGCCCTGCTCGAGTCCCGCGCGGTGCGCCTGGGAGACGGCGGTCTGGCTCGACCCGGTCCGCGCGCTCCCCATCATCGACACGTTGCTCGGGCGGGGACTGACCGACAGCGCCGCGCTGGCCAAGGAGGCAGCCCTCAACACGGACCGACCCGGGGCTCGCCGGGCGGACTGGCTCTTCGACCTGGCCGACGGTCGGGCCCAGTCGCCGCCGGAGTCACAGCTACGGGCGCGGTTGGTGCTGGACGGCCTGCCATGCCCCGTCGTCCAACATCCGGTACGCCTGCCCAACGGAGTGGTCCTGCACCCCGACCTGGCGTGGCCCACCTACCGGGTGGCGGTCGAGTACGACGGGAAGTGGCACTCCGACATCGACCAGTTGCACCGTGACCGCCGACGGCTCAACCTGCTGGTGGGCGCGGGTTGGCTGGTGCTCCACGTGACCAGTCGACGGATGCACGCCGAGTTCCCGGCGGTGCTGCGCGAGGTGCGCGCCGCCCTGAACGCCCGCGGCTGGCGACGATGAGCGCCCGCGCCGCGGCGGCGATCGCCCGCGCCCCGGCGGCGAATGCCCGTGATCGACTCGGCTTCCTGGAAACCGGGCTGTCCGGGGCGCCGCGACACCCCGCCTTGCAAGAAACCGAGTCGATCATCGCGCCCATCCGCCCGGAGAGGCCGGGCGCCGGACGCGGCAGGGCCCGGCCGACGAGTGTCGACCGGGCCCTGCGGGCGGTGCGTTACGGGCGGGCGTTACGGGCGGGCGTTGAGCTTGAGCGGGGTCTTCACCGCCGCGTAGGCGTCGATGATCCCGTACCCGTAGAAGCCGTTGAAGTTGAGCCCACCGGCGCAGTACGCGTCGAAGGTCTCGTCACGGCCCTCGTTGCGGTACTGCTGAAGGCGCGGCTCCGGGCAGGCGTGCTCGGCCGCCGTGCGGTAGAGGTGCTGCTCCACCTGGTCCGGGGACATGCCGAAGCCACCTCGGCCCTGCGGCTTGCCGTACCGGCTGACGATCAGCGCGGCCACACCGGCGGCGTGCGGGGACGCCATCGAGGTGCCCTGGAGGTAGGTGTAGTAGCCGCACTCACCGTTGCGCTTGCACTGCTTGAAGACGGACTCCTCGAACCCGGCGACGATGTTGCCGTCGGCGTCGACCGAGCCCTCCTCCTGGAGCACGTGCTTCGGGTAGGACGACAGGATCATGTTGGCGTCGGCGCGGTAGGTGTCCGTGCCGAAGCCGTCGCGGAACCAGCCGCCCGGCGCGGCGATCGAAATCTGCTCGGTGCCGTAGTTGGAGTAGTCGGCCTTCTTGCCGGACGGGCCGACCGACGACACGCCGATCACGTGCGGGCCCTCGGTGGGCAGGTCCCAGCAGCTGTTGTTGTCGATCGGGCGCGGGTACGGGTCGGCGCCGTAGTCCGGGCTGGACGTGTCGGTACGGGGAGCGCCCAGGTCCTCGTGGTTGTTGCCGAGCGCGCCGACCAGGGTGACGCCCTTGTTGTGGGCGAAGACCAGCGCCCGCTTCATGGCCTTGATGATGGCCCGCTGCTCGGCCTGCGCCTCGGGCGAGTCGGCCGGGTTGGCGGTGCAGTTGTAGAGCCACGGGTCGACGTAGAACGACATGTTGACCACGTCGATCCCGTTGCGGCCGGCGTAGACCAGGGCGTTGACGACCGGGTCGAGGAAGAAGTAGCCGGAGTCCTGGCCACCCTTGAGCTCGACCAGCGACACGTTCGGGGCGACACCGGAGAGGCCGAAGCCATTGGCGGCGGCGCCGATGGTGCCGGCCACGTGGGTGCCGTGCCCGCCGTCGTCGGTGCCGACCGGGTCGAGGCAGCTCGGCACCTCGCAGGGGCCGTCCACGTCGATCACGTCGGGTGCGAAGTTGCGCGACAACGCCCAGTTGAAGTTGGGCGCGATGTCCGGGTTGCTGGCGTCGACGCCGGTGTCCAGCACGCCGACGGTCACCCGACGGTCACCGGGCTCGATCTTGCGGGCCTTGTCGGCCCGGATCATCTCCAGGCCCCAGAGCTTGTCGTCGAGCGGGTCCATCTTGGTCCCGCGTCGGGCGGCAGCGCCGGCGACGGCCTTGGTGGCAGCCGTCAGGTTCTCCTGCTCGACCCGGTCCAGCTTCGGCTTGCGGCCGATGGCCTTCTGCTCGGCGGCGCCGACCAGGGTCGGCGCGGCGGCGGCCCGGGCCGCGAAGTCAGCCCGGTCACTGGTGACCTGGAACATGCCGACCTCGTCGGACGAGGACACCACCGTGCCACCGGCGGCCCGGATGGCGGCGACCGCCGTGTCGGCGGCCACCCCGTCCTCGGCGACCACCGTGAAGGTGCGGGACGTGCTCGGCGCGGCGCTGGCCGGTACACCCAGGCCCGCTGCCGTAAGTGCCAGTACCGCTGCGGTCGCGACGGCACCGACAGTGAAGCGCTTGCTCACCACATCGAATCCTCTCGTTGAGGGACGTGGCGTCATCACACAACACTCGACGGGTTCCCGCCAGATCAACGTCCGTTATGCCGGTGAATCTGTCCATCCTCGGCCCAGGCCGATGCCCAGATCCACCCGGTCGGACGATGCTGCCGGCAGATCCGACAGGACCGTCGGCAGTTCGGCCAGGGTGGACACCTCCGCGTCGGGGATGAGACCGGCCGGGCGGGGCAGCCCGTGCCGGTTCAGCCACACCGAACGCAGACCGGCCCGCCGGGGCGCCACCACGTCGTGCTCCCACGAGTCGCCGACGTACACGATCTGCTCAGCGGGCACCCCGGCAACCTCGACCACCGCCGCGTAGAACTCCGGGGCGGGCTTCTTGGGCAGGCCGTTCTCGTGCGCGTACACCTCGAAGGCGAACTCGCCGGCGAGCCCGCAGCGTTCGGCGCGGCTGTTGCCGTTCGTGGCGAAGCCCAGCGTGTACCGGCGGCGCAGCGCCACCAGCGCCGGTGGGACGTCCGGGAACGGCCGGGTGAGGGCGAACCGGCGGGCGAAGAAGAGGTCGGCGATCTCGTCGAGGTGATCGCCGAGGCCGGCGCGGGCCAGCGACCGGGCCAGCGCGGCGCGGCGGATCTCCATGACCGGGGCGGCGCTCAGCTCACCGAAGACCGCTCCCCAGTCGGACTCCAACTCGGCGAGCGTCACGCCGGCGGCGTCGGGTGTGCGACGCCGCATCTCGTCGAGGACGGCCACCAGCCCGCCGGTCACCGCCGGCCGCAGGTCGAGCAGGGTCTCGTCGGCGTCGAACACCACAGTGGTCAGCACGTCCGCCACTGTCTCACCGGGTGCCGGCCGCCAGCGCGGGCTCGGGCCCGGCGGGCGCGGGCACGCCGCGCAGCTCGTCGAGGCGTACCAGGGCGACCCCGGCGACGATCAGCAGGCCACCGAGGAGTTGCCAGGCGGTCGGGAGTTCGTCGAGGAACAGCCAGGCGATGAGCACGGCGAACAGCACCTCGGTCAGCCCGACGAACGACGACAGCCGGGGGCCGAGGATCCGGTTGCCGGCGATGCCGGCCAGGTACGCGATCACGGCGGCGACGAGGGTGAGCCCGACGATGGGCAGCAGCCAGGTGGTGCGCTGCCCGGCGAAGGTGACCTCGCCGAAAGTGGCACGCAGCGGCAGCAGCCCGGTCACCCCGATGAGCAGCAGCACGGCCGCGCCGACGGCCATCCCGCCGCTGGCCATGGCGACCGACGGCAGGCGGGGGTCGACCCGGCCGGCGAGTACGAAGTAGCCGGCCAGGCCGAACGCGGCGCCCAGCCCCCACACCACGCCGACCGGGTCGAAGCCGGCGTTGCCGGTGAGGTCCAGGACGAACGCCAACCCGAGCATCGCGGCGGCAGAGCCGGCCACGGTGAGCCGCCGGGGGCGCTGGCCGTGCCGCAGCCACATCCAGCCCACGACGAGGATGATGCCCAGGTATTCCAGCAGGAGCGCGATGCCGACCGGCAGGTAGCGCACGGCGTTGAAGAAGCACACCTGCGCCAGGGCCACACCGAGCAGCCCGAACATCACGACCGCCGTGCTGTTGTCGCGCAGCACGTGCCACCTGCCGCGCAACGACAGCAGGGCGGGGATCGCGAGCACCAGGGCGGCCACTCCGACCCGGGCGATGACCGCGGCCTCGGCCGACCACCCGGCGTCGATGAGCGAGCGCGCGAAGGTGCCCGAGGTGGCGAACGTGACGGCGGAGAGCAGCGCCAGCGCGGCGCCGACGGCGGGTCGTTGCGGCATCTCGCGCTCCTCGCTGGGACACAGGTGTCATGGGCAAACTATCCTTGCGCCCATGACGCTAGGCGGCCATCGTGACAGGAGTCAAGTTGCTATTCGCTCATGACACCGAATGCTCGCTGATCGCCGCCACCGCGCTGGTCAACACCGGAGGCCGCGACGGTGAGCTGCTGCCCGACGTCGCCGCGCTGGACGCGTTCTTCGTCCGGCACACCTACAGCGGGCGGCACGAGCACACCGACGCCGAACTACGCGCCGTACGACAGTTGCGCCCCCGCCTGCGCCGCATCTGGGACGCCGAACCGCCCGAGGTCGTCGACATCATCAACGGCCTGCTCCGCGAACACCGGGCGCTGCCGCAGCTCATCGAGCACGACGACGAGCCGTACCACCTGCACGCCGTGCCCCGCGACGCGCCGCTGGCCACCCGCATGGCGGTGGAGGCGGCCATGGCGATCGCCGACCTGGTCCGGACCGGCGAGCTGAGCCGGCTGCGCATCTGCGAGCACCCGGACTGCGACAACGTCGTCGTCGACCTGTCCCGCAACCGGTCGCGACGGTTCTGCGAGGCCGGTTGCGGCAACCGCGCGGCCGTGACCGCCTACCGGGCCCGCAAGGCCGCCGGCCGGTCCTGAGCGACGTCGGCGGCCAGCAGCTCGTACTCCACCTCACCCTGCTCGGTCCCCGGGATCGGGTCGTCGAAGTCCAGGTGGAACGTCCGCACGTACCGCAGCCCCGCCCTCTCCATCACCCGGCGGGACCGCTCGTTGACCGCCATCGTCTGCGCCCACACGCGGCGCACGCCCACCACGTCGAGCGCGTACCGGACCAGCGCCCGGGACCCCTCCGTCGCCAGGCCGCGCCCCCACGTCGCGCGGCGCAGCCGGTAGCCCAACTCGGCCTCGGTGCCGCCCGCCGACGGGTCGAGCGCGAACCACCCCAGGAACTCACCGGACGCCCGGTCGAGCGCCGCCCAACGCCCCAGGCCCGGATGCTGTTCGTACTGGGCGAGCAGCCTCGGCAACTGCTCGTCCCGCACGGTGGCGAGCGGCGTGGCGACGCCACCGGTGAGGAACCGCATCACCTCGGGATCGCCGTCCAGCTCGACGAGCGCGTCCACGTCGGCCCTGGTCAACCGGCGCATCCGCAGCCGCTCGGTCGACGGAGGTTGTCCACCCATGGACCGGATCATCGCGCCGCCGCGGGACACCGTCGAGCCGATTACCCGCAAGATCCGCGCAACTTCGGGGAAGCTGCTGCCTCACGCCGCGCGGAAGCAGCAGTTTCCCCGAAGTTGCGCAGGAAACCCCGCGACCACCGTCGCGGGCAGGGCCGTCACGTCAGTGCGGGGGCGCGACCACGAAGAGCCGCCAGGAGTACGCGTCGACCACCAGCACGGGCCCGTCCGAGTCCTTACTGTCTCGCACCCCGACCACGCCCCCCAGATTCGTAGCCACCTCGACGCACCAGTTGTCCTGGTTACTGCGGCTGCTCTTGCGCCAGCGTGCCTCGGTCAGCTCCACGACTCGGCCACCTCGCTGATCAACTCGATCGACGCCTGCGGGGGCAGGGCTTCGCCCAGGGTAGCCTCCCAGACCCGCTGCAACCGCCGCAGATCCTTGGGCTGGTCCAGTTCCTGACCGCGAACCTGGCACTCCAGGTAGGCCACTTCCGTGCCGTCGGGCAGGGCGGCGAGCGCGAACTGCCCACCGAGCCCCGGATACTCCTCGGCGGAGCGCGGCACCACGTGTAGCCGGACTCGTGGGTGCGACGTGGCGATGCTGGCCAGGTGCAGGGCCTGGTCGCGCATCGCCTTCCGCCCGCCGACCCGTCGTCGCAGCACCGCCTCGTCCAGCACCACCACCATCTGCGGCGCACTCTCGCCGCGCAACACGTCCTGCCGGTTCATCCGGTCGACCAGCCGCCGGTCGACCTCCTCGGGGACGAGCAGGTTGCCCGCCTCGAAGACCGCCCGGGCGTAGGCCTCGGTCTGAAACAGCCCCGGCACGTAACAGGGCTCGTACCACCGGACCGCGCGCGCCTGCGCAAAGATCGTCTGCCAGCCTCGCAGCCAGGGTTGCGCACGGTCCAGGCTGACCAACTCGGTGGACATGCGGCTGAAGAGGCCGCCGGTGTCCAGGGCGCGGTCGAGGAGTTCCAGGTACTTCGCGGTGGGCGGCTGCTGGCCCAACTCGATCGCGCTCACCATCGACGGCGAGTAGTTGACCGCCTTGGCCAACTCGTCCTGGCTCCAGCCTCGGCGGGTCCGCGCCCGGCGCAGCTCCGCGACCAGAAACGCCGCCGCCGTCATCTGCCCATCGGCCATGCCCGACCACTCTCCAACCCGCCGGCGATCAACTCCAAACGGCCAACAGAGCCGGCACCGCCCGGAAACAGGGCAGCCACGACAGGTCGGCCAAACCCTTCCGACCGTAGTCGTCCGATCACCAGACTGTGAAGTGCGACGCCGCTCCCCATCCCCCGGGCTCAGCGGCATCGCCCGGGACCGCCCGAACCCCCGTGCCGGGCGGTCCCACCCCGCAAGATCGCGCTCGATCGTGGAAACAGTGGCCTTGCGAGCCTGCCGAGACCACTACATCCAGGATCGAGCACGATCTTGATCGGGTGCGGGGGTGATGTCGCAGACGATTCAGCTCGAAAGGACCCCCACACCATGTCCCGGACCGTCTCGGAGGACCGCGCGGCCGTACCCCGTCGACCGCACCTGCCGTTGCGGCCGTTGTGGCTGTGCCGGGTCTGCGCCGCGCCGTGGCCGTGCCCGGTGGCCCGACTCGCCCTGCGCCAGGAGTACGCCCACGACCGGATCGCTCTGAGCATCTACCTGTGCACGGTCCTGCACGACGCGGCTGCCGACCTGTACCGGCTCAACCCGCACGACGGCCCGGACCCGAAGGCCCTCTACACGCGGTTCCTCGCCTGGGCGGCACCGCGCGGCGACCCGCCCTGAGCTGTTCGGCGAGGAGTCACCCGGCAACCGGTCAGGGGTGGGTCATCCGGAGCAGGTCCAGCGTCTCGTCGAGCTGGGTCTCGGTGAGCTTGCCGGAGTCGACGTGCCCTCGGGAGATGACGACCTCGCGGATCGACGCCTGCTTCGCCAGCGCCTCCTTGGCGATGGAGGCGGCCTCGTCGTACCCGAGGTAGCGGTTCAGCGGGGTGACGATCGACGGTGAGCCCTCGGCGTACGCCAGACAGACCTCGGCGTCCGCGACCAGGCCGGCCACCAGACGGTCGGCGAACAGCCGACTCGCGGCGGCCAGCAGCCGGATCGACTCCAGCAGGTTGCGGCCCATCACCGGGAGCATGACGTTCAGCTCGAAGTCGCCCTGAGAGCCGGCGAACCCGACTGTCGCGTCGTTGCCGATGACCTGGGCGCAGACCTGCCGCATCGCCTCGGCGACCACCGGGTTGACCTTGCCCGGCATGATCGACGACCCGGGCTGAAGGTCGGGGATGCGCAGCTCCCGCAGGCCGGCCCGGGGGCCGGAGCCCATCCAGCGGATGTCGTTCGCGACCTTGTAGAGGCCAACCGCGATGGTGCGGAGCTGCCCGGAGGTCTCCACCAGGGCGTCGCGGGCGCCCTGCGCCTCGAAGTGGTTACGGGCCTCCGACAGCGGCAGCCCGGTCGACTCGCGCAGCTTGCCGATCACGGCGGCGGCGAAGCCCAGCGGCGTGTTGATCCCGGTGCCCACGGCGGTACCGCCCAGTGGCAGTTCGGCCAGCCGGGGCAGCGAGCCCTCCAACCGCTCGATGCCGTAGCGGACCTGGGCGGCGTACCCGCCGAACTCCTGCCCGAGGGTGACCGGCGTGGCGTCCATCAGGTGCGTACGCCCCGCCTTCACCACCGTCTCGAACTCGGCAGCCTTGGCCTCCAGCGCCTCGGCGAGGTGGGCCAGCGACGGCAGCAGGTCCTCCGCGATGAACTGGGTGGCCGCCAGGTGGATCGAGGAGGGGAACACGTCGTTGCTGGACTGGGACGCGTTGACGTGGTCGTTCGGGTGCACCGGAGAGCCCAGCTCCCGGCTCGCCAGGGTCGCGATCACCTCGTTGGCGTTCATGTTGGACGACGTTCCGGAGCCGGTCTGGAAGACGTCGACCGGGAACTGGTCGTCGTACCCACCGTCGGCCACATGCGCGGCAGCGGCGGCGATCGAGGCGGCCACGTTGGCGTCGATCACGCCAAGCTCGCCGTTGACCTCGGCCGCCGCGCCCTTGATCTGGGCCAGTGCCTTGATCTGGGCGGGTTCGATGCCCCGGCCGGAGATCGGAAAGTTCTGCACCGCGCGCTGGGTCTGCGCCCGCCACAGCGCCTCGGCGGGCACCTCCACCTCGCCCATCGAGTCGCGTTCGATCCGGTAACCGGTCGCCTCTGGAGTCGTCACGCGTACCATCCTGCCGCGCCCACGGGTGAACCGCAGATGATCCGTCACGACGCGGTCCGGTGATAGTGATCTGAGAGCGGATCGAGTGTGGTGCACCGCAGACTTGTTCCAGGTTGCCGGTGACGACATCCGACGGGGGCGGTGCGACCGTCCCACCCCCCAGCGGGCGGGCGTACCGATGTCGGTGGAGGTGCTACCGACGGACGAGGCGCCAGGCGGAAGCCTGGCGCCTCGTCGCGTCACCGACCGATCAGTGAGGGTCGATGGCGAGCAGTCGCTCCACCCCGTGCCGGTCCGGCACGTCGATCTGCCGGTACAGGGACAGCGCCCGGGTCAGGTGTGCGCGGGCCGCCGCCGGATCGGTCGTCAGCAGGCACCGGCCGATGCCCTCCAGCGCCCGGCCCTGCTCGTAGCGGGCGCCCAACCCGGTCGCGTCGGCGAGCACCCGGCGGTACAGATCGAGGGCACTGGTCACGTCCCCCTGGGCCAGGATGGCCCAGGCCAACAGGTTGCGCGAGCCGCACTGGGCGACGCGGTCACCCACTTCGGTCATTGCGACGAGCGCCGAGCGGTGCAGGTCGGCGGCCCGTTCCGGACGGCCGGCCTCGCGTTCCATCATCCCGATCTCGTTCAACACCTCACCCTCGCCGAACCGGGCACCCACCTGCCGCTTCAGGCGCAGCGCCGCCCGCAGCAGCCGGCCGGCCGGACCCACGTCACCCATCCGGTGCCGGGCCATCCCGAGGTGCCCGATGGCGTTGGCGATGCGGCGCGGGTCGCCGATCTCGCGGGCGACGATCAGGTGCTTGCGGGCCGTGAACACCGCCTCGTCGAGCCGACCCCACAGCAGCAGGCTCATCGACAGGTTGTTGAGTTCGTTCGCCAGCGCGTCATTGTCAGGCATCCGCGTCGCCATCGCCCGGGAAGCCTCGTAGGCATCCCGGGCCCGCTGGAACTCGAAGTTGGCGGCGTACGAGGTACCCAGATTGACGAGGGTGTTGCGGATTTCGCGACGCAGACCGAGCCGGCGGAAGATGTCGAGCGACATCTCCGTCACCCGGATCGACTCGGGAAAGTCGCCCAGCCGGTAGTGGGCCGAGGCGAGATAGTTGAGCAGCGTCGCCGTCGCCCGCTCGTCACCCAGCTCCTCCGCGGCGCGCAGTCCGACGGAGTGCGTCTCGATCAGCTCGTCGAGACGGCCGCTCTCGAACTGGGCGTACCAGCACGCCCTGGTCAACTGCCAGCAGTAGTGCAGGAACCCCTCCGTCTCGGCCAGGCGGACCAGGGCGGGCCACAGGGCCACGTTCTCGTCGACCCAGGCTCCGCCCTGCTCGGTGACGCTCGCGGCCAGGTCGGCGCGGAGCGGCCCGGCCACCACGAGCTGCGGACGAGAGGCGGAGAGTTCGCGCTTGCGGGCGATCGCGAGGGCGACCTGCAGATGATGATCGAGGAGACGCTCGACGCCATCCCGGCGCTCCACCGCCCGGTCCGGGTCGGCCATCAAGGTCCGTGCGTACTCGCGGACGAGGTCGTGCAACCGGTACCGACCCGGCTGCACCTCCTCCACCAGGTGCGCGTCGACCAGCTCGTCCAGCAGGTCCTGCGCGCCGGCAAGGGACAACTCGGCGAGGACGGCGGCGACCGAGGTGTCGAACCGTACCCCCGGGTGCAGGCCCAGCAGCCGGAACGCACGCTGCGCCGACGGCGACACCTGGGCGTACGACAGGGCGAAGGCGCGGCCCACGGACCGGTCGCCCGCCTCAAGCTCGGTCAGCGGGTCGGGTCGACTCGACAGCCGTTCCGCGAGGTCGGCGATGCGCCAGCGGGGCCGATGGGCCAGGCGAGCGCCGGCCAGCCGGATCGCAAGTGGCAGGTGACCGCAGCGCCGCACCATCTCGGCTGCCGCCTCCGGCTCGGCGGCAACCCGGTCGGAGCCGACCACGTGCCCGAGCAGTTCGACCGCCTCGTCCCGGTCGAGCACCGGCAGTGACAGGGGCCGTCCCTCGTCCACGCCGACCAGCCGGCGACGGCTGGTGACCAGGACCAGGCAGTGCGAGCCGTTGGGCAGCAGCGGCGTCACCTGTCCAGCCGTGGCGGCGTTGTCCAGCACCAGCAGGGCCCGCCGACCGGCCAGCTCGGTGCGCCAGAGCGCCAACCGGTCGTCCTGGGTCGTCGGCACCCGGTCGGCGGGAACACCGAGCTGCCGTAGCAGGGTTGCCACCGCCGCCGACGGCGTCAACGGGGTGCGCTCGCTGTGCCCGTGCAGGTCGATGTAGAGCTGAGCGTCCGGATAGCTCTCCGCGAGGACAGTCGCGACGTGCACCGCCAGCGTGGTCTTGCCGGAACCCGGTTTCTAGCACATAGTCGATGTATGGGCATGGTTGTTCCTCCTGCTGTTGTAGCCGATCTTTACCTTCGCTTGTCTGACCTGCGGGTCGAGGACTTGAACAGCGATGGTGAGAGCAAGGGGCTCGTGGAGCACGAGCGGTTGCTGGTCGAGCGTGCGGGTCGTCTCGGGTGGACGGTGGGTGAGGTAATCGTGGAGAACGACATGGTCAACGGCAAGCCGAAACCCGCCTCGGCGTTCAAGCGTAAGAAGGTGAGGTTGGCGGACGGGACGACGGTGTTGCGGGTGATCCGGCCGGGGTTCACCCGGTTGTTGGACAGGTTGCGGCACGGCCGGTCTCAGGCGGTGTTGGCGGTGGACTTGGACCGGACGGTGCGTGATCCTCGGGACTTGGAGGACCTGATCGACATCGTTCAGGAGAAGGCAGCCAACGCGCAGTCGCTGTCGGGTTCGCTGCGGTTCACCGATGGCGGGACGGATTCGGAGATCACCCTGGCACGGGTGATGGTGACGATGGCGAACAAGGCCAGCCGGGACACCTCACGTCGGGTGAGCGCGGCCCGCCTGCGGCAGGCCATCAACGGGGAGTGGGGTGGCGGGCGGCGGCCGTTCGGGTTCTGCGGCGGCCCGCCGGAGGTGGGCACCGGTGACCCGGCAGGGTATGTATGCCGGTGGCACGGTGGCCGGGACTGCCTGGCGGGGATCACCCGGGTCGAGGCCGAGGCGGACGTGATCGCGGACTGTGCGGAGCGGTTGTTGGAGGGGGCCACTTTGCGGTCCCTGGCGGCCGAGTTGCGGGAGAGGGGGATGCCGACGGTGACGGGCGTGCCGTGGTCGGCTGAGGGGTTGCGGGACATCCTGTTGCGCCCGCGTAACGCGGGTTTCATGGTGTACGACGGGAAGATCCTGGAGGGTGTGACCGCGCCGTGGAAGCCGATCATCGGTCCGGAGGTGTTCTTCGCTGTGCGGGACCTGTTGACCGATCCGTCGCGGCGCAGCGGCCCTGGGGCGGCTCCGCGCTGGGTGGGCACGGGCATCTACCGGTGCGGGGTGTGCACCCCGCCCGGTGTGGACAGGGGGCGGCCGGTGACGGTTCAGGTCACCCTCGGCGGGCGGGCACCGCGCTACAAGTGCCGGAAGCACAACCACCTGACCCGCAACCAGGCGCATGTGGACGCGGCGGTGTTCGCGCACGTGGTGTACGCGTTGACGCATCCGCGTGCGTTCGAGTTGCTGACCGAGCCGGCCCCGGAGGTCGGCGTAGAAGGGCTGCGGGCGCAGCGGGCGGCGATCGGGCAGCGGTTGAAGCGGATCCTCGCCGACGAGTTGCGGGGGTTGGAGACGCGGGAGTACGCGCGCGAGGCCCGGCGGGAGGCCGCTGCGATGATCGCGGAGATCGACGAGCAGTTGCACGCGAACGTCGGTAGCGACCCGTTGGCGCCGTTGGTGAACGCGCCGGACCCGGTGAAGGCGTGGCGGGACGCGCCGTTGGCCGACAAGCGCGTCGTGATCGACCGGCTGATGACCGTGACGATCCTGCGCACCCAGCGCAAGGGACGCGGGTTCGACCTGGCCACGTTGCACATCGGACCGAAGCACACACTCGGCTCACCCGCGCGGTCGGCGTAGATCCGCTCCACTCGATGCCGGCGCCTGCCGCGCGAATGCCCTGACCTGGGGAAACTTGTCGACCAAGGGAATGAGGTGGGTGACGTCGTGGTTGGTTGCCGCCGGTCAGGTTCGCTGTCGCCGACCATTTCGGCATCACCGAACGGGCTGCACTGCAGCCGGGTGGGTGGTCGGCCGGGCTCTGGTGCGTCTGGTGCACGGCTCGGTAGCAGATGATGTGCCAGCTGTCGGCCGACGAGCATCAGTTCCTGCTTGGCGTGGGTGTGACGCGTCGCGACGGTGGTCGCCAGCAACGGGACTCGTGTACAGAGCTTTGTGCCCCGGCGGCCGTGGCCGGCCGCCGGGGCCTGCCCGATCAGGACTGCGAGGTCCTGCGGCGGTTGTAGAGAAGCAATGCTGTGCCAGTGGCGACGGCGATGCTGCCGAGGCCCGTCAGGACGGGTACCAGCGTGCTACCGCCGCTGCCGCCGGTCACCGGCAGCTCCGTACGGGTGGAAGTCGGCAGTGCGGTAGGAGTTCCGGTGGGCTGAACGGTCGGAGCACCTGTCGGTGTGGCCGTGGCCGTGGGCGTGGCCGTGGGCGTCGCGGTCGGCGTGGCCGTGGGCGTGGCCGTGGGCGTGGCGGTCGGCGTCGCGGTGGGCGTGGTTGTTGGGGTTCCGGTGGGCTGGAGGCAGACGGGTGCGGTGATGGTGTTGGTGTCGAGGGTGACAGCGCCGGTCTGTGCCAGGGCGCGGCCTTGGAGGGTTGCGCCGGTGTTCATGGTGATCGAGGTCTGGGCCAGGATGTTGCCCACGAACCGGGTGCCGGTGCCGATCGTGGCCGAGCTGCCCACCTGCCAGCCGACGTTGCAGGGCGTAGCGCCGTTGATGAACACCACGCTGCTGTTGGAGGCGGTGATGAGGGTGGAGGCGATCTGGAAGATGAACACCGCCGCCGGGTCGCCCTGGCTGTCGAGGGTCAGGGTGCCGGTCAGTTGTGCGGCGCCGATCCGGTACACCCCGGGGGTGAGGGTGGATCCGCCGAGTTCGGCGGGGAGGTTGGTGAACGGGGTCCGGCCGGCGGCGTCGTTGTAGGCGGTGGTCAGGTCGTTCTTGGCTTGGAGGGCGACGGCGTCGCCGAGGTGGATCTCCCCGGCGACGATCCCCGGTGGGAAGCCCGGCGCGGTGTTGCCGGGATGGACGCCGAGGCTCTGCGCCAGGAAGCTCGGGCCGGTGTTGGTGACGGTGGAGCCGGCCAGCACGGAGAAGTTCGCCGCCGTCCCCAGGCCGACCGGCGCTGGCTGAGCGCTGGCACCGGTTCCGGTGAAGATGAGCACGGCGACCGCCGCGACGGCGGCCGCGACGGCCGCGAGCACGGGCAGTGCCGCGCCTCGAAGACGAAGTGCAGTGGTTGTCACGATGTGGCCCTCTCATGGGTGCGTCTCCGGCATATGCCGCCACGACGGCGGCCTGGAGATCACACCGACGGACGAATATCCTTAAACGGACTTTTGCATATTTAAGGCCACGAAGGGGTGAAACTCCTGGAACCCGCCTAGTCGTCGGATGTGGATCCGGCGCACGGCGAATCGGGGTGTCTGAGCTGGACGACCAGAACGGCCTCACGACAACCGGATACCCAGGAGAAGTGTTTGTCTAGGAGTTCCGACCCACGCTGGCGCGGGGATGACCGCTGCGGTGGGGAGCCGCTTGGCCGGCGGTCTTGACGACGGTGGATGAGCGTTGCCGAGCCGTGGGAGGCCGGCCGGGTGCGTCCGCTCGCCGGCCTCTCTTCACCGCTTCCCGCTCCCACCGCGCCCGAAGGCCGCGGGACCGAGGGCCGGTCGTGGTCGAATGACCGTCGCCGGGTAGGCGGGCAACGTACGGTCGACAAGACCCCGAGGCGATTGCTCGCCCTGTTACCTTCCGAAGCCGGGACACATGGACCTGACAATCACCGCCGTCCGCAGCGGCCCCCGGGCGTGCCTGCACCTGTACGGCCGTCTCGGCGCGGCGACGGCCGGGCTCGTGCACGACGAGGTGCTCGCAGCGCTGCGAATCCAAGCGGTCGGGCACGTCGACCTCGACCTCACCGGCCTGGCCCGCTTCGACCCCGCCGCCACCAGCACCCTGGTGGCCTGCCACCGGGCCGTGCACGTGCGCGGCGGAGACCTGCGCCTGGTCAACATCTCACCCCAGGTCCGCCGGCAGCACTTCGCCGCCGGACTACTCGGCCTGCTCGCTGCCTCCGACGCTGCGGCAGCCGTGCCACCGCCCGCACCGGACGTCTCCTCGCCCTCGCCGCTGCCGCAGCAGGTCCAACCTGACCCGAGGACCGACCACGCCGGAAGTTAGCCGCACGGCGAGGGCGGCGGCAGACGCGCTTGCCACCGTGATGCTCCTGCACGCCCACGCCCACGCCTGCGACAGGGCCTCGATGACGCCCAGACCCCGTCCACCGTCGCACGTGCACCCATTTCACCATCGAGCAACCCCCACGCGGCCAGCGCGGTCGTCACCGCCTGCCGCGCCACCGTACGGCGTAGCGGTGCCGAAATTTGACAGCAGGGGATGCCCCGGGATGGGGCACCCCCTTCCGGGTACGGCGGTATTCAGCGGGGCGGTGATTGTCGACGTCGGCCGAGCAGCGCGGCCACGGTGGCGCGTTGCGCGTCGGTCAGCGGCGGCCACCGGTCCACGTTCGCTGTCACGTGGGCCATGAGCGCCTCGTCGCGCAGCACGGCCCGCAGCGCCGCCAGTTCCGGGTCGTCGGAGTCGCGAGGCGCGGCCATCGCCGCGAGGCGCGCCCGCATCAGCGCCTGCACCTCCGGCGGCCCCGTAGAGGTCTGCTCGGTGGCCGGCTGCGGATGGCCGGCTTCTGCGGGCGGGGCGGGTCGGGGTGTGATCCGGGCTGTTGCCCGGATACGGGGCGGGTGGGTGGCCAGCGGTAACGTCCCCCGTGCGTTGGGCTGGCCGGGCGGCTGGTAGGCGGGGGTGAGATCCCGGCCTGGCGCGTCTACGCCAGTGTCCGGTGACCGGTCGCCTGGTGGGCGACGGCGTGGGTTAGGTGTCGTGGGCTGGCTCGTGGCCATCGTCCTCCACAGTCACGGTCGCGGGGTTGCGGTCGTCTGCGGTCATCGCCTTGTCCTTCCTGTCGTGGTGGTTGATCTGCGGGGCGTTGCCGCCCGCGCTCCCGTGGCCTCTCGGTGCCGGCGGCGCCGGGGGTACGGGACGATGTGGCCCGGCGGGGATCGCCAGGCGGGTGTGGAGCATCGGTGTGCGTGCTGGCCCGTCCGCACGGGGCTGTACGGCGGACGACGCGAGGGCGCTGCCGCGCGCACTGCGCGCGGCGGGCCGCCTGGCGGGCGTGTAGGCGGGTGCGCACGGCGGTCAGGGGTTGTTGGTGGTGGCGGCGAGCAGCGCCGCGATGAGGTCGGTCAGTGGGGTGACGGTGTGGCGTTGGTCGTGGGGTAGGCGCTTGGTGTGGTGGCAGCCGGGGCAGTCGCCGGTGTCGGTGGCGGGGATGGTGAGCGCGCAGCGGGCGCAGGCGGTGAGGTGCTCGGTGTCGAAGGCGGCGGCGAGTGCCGTGCGGTCGGTGCGTTGGCGGTGCCACCAGGACAGGTGGGTCCACTCGACGGTGACTTGCTGGTCACGCCACTGCGGGTAGGTCAGTGCCGTGGCCTCGTCACGCTGGTTGGGTGGCTGCCAGTAGCGCCACACCTGCGCCTGCGCCTCGTTACGGGAGCCGGCGTCGGTAAGCCGGTGGTGCTCGGCGGGGGTGAGCAGGCGCCGCCCGGCGAGGTCTGCGGCGGCGGCGTACCAGGCGGGCCGGTCCTCCCCGGTGGCGGCGAGGCGGGCGAGCTGGCGGACCTGGTGTGACCACGCCTGCTGGTGTAGGCGGGTGAGAGTGGCGGCCAGGGCGGGCGTGTCGCCGCTGGAGCGGGGGGTGCGCCGCCACCACTCGGCGAGGGCGTCCAGGGTCGCGTCAGTGTCGAGGTGGGGTGTGAACGGGTCGGTCGGGTCGTGGTGGGTGTCGAGCAGGTAGCTGGTCAGGTCGACGGCGGCCGGGCCGAGCATCGGGAGCAGGGGACGCGGGTTGACGCGGAGGCGCCGCAGTGTCTCGTCGCGCTGCAGGCGGTCGGCTTCGGCTTCTTGCCGGTGGTAGGCCGGCCGCGCGGCGGCGGCGGTGGTGGCGCGTTCGGTGCAGATCGCGGTCAGGGTGACCTCGGCGGCTTCCGGGTCGGTCAGCGTCCAGGCGTGCTCGGTGACCGCGCGGGCCGGATCGCGGACGCAACCGGCCGCGGCGACGACGAGCCGGCCGTGCGCGGCGATGAGGTCGAAGTCGTCGACCAGCCGCCGCCCATAGCCGGGCAGGCTTTTCTCGCCGAGGTGGCGGGCGGCGTTGCGGGTGAAGGTGACCGCCCGATGGTCGGTCGTGGTCAGCAGCAGCAGCGGCGGGCAGTACGGGAACCGGCGCCGCCACGCCTCGTCGCGGGCGTAGGCCCGGTACCGGTCCAGCTTGCCCCGCAGCTGGGTCTGCGTCATCGACGCCAGGTCGACCTCGATGAACGCCGCCACCGCCTGCCCGTCGCCCAGGACCGCCTCCAACACGGCGTCCGGGGTGAGCCGCTTGACGCTCGTGCCACCCCACCGGGAGGCCGAGCCTTCCCACTCCTGCCAGCCGGCCCGGTCGGTGGCCCAGCCTGTCAGCGTCAGACCGGCGGAGGGGCCGTGCTCGCGCAGGGCGAGCCACACCTCGGTGATGGTGGCCGCGTGCGCGCTGAACAACGCCGACGGGCGGCGTCCGTCCGCCGGGGAGGTGCCGGTGACCAGGCGGGCTCCGGCGGGACGCAACCACCAGTGGTGCGGCGCGCTGCCGCGCTGACGGCCGGGCCGGTCATAGTCGACCAGACCGGCCGTGCGCAGCTGCTCGAGCCGGTACAGCACCGTCCGCGCCGGGGTCCCGGTGGCACGGGCGAGCTGGTCAGTGGTCATCACCCGGTGATCGTTGAGAAGGACAAGAAGGTGTTCGCTGGGGCCGCCGGAGGCCCGCAGCCGGTCAGTCGTTCCGGACGGCATCAGCACACTCCTTTCGCGCTGTTACGCGGATATCCGCTTCCCCGGGGGAGAGATGACATATGTCAGTCGCCGGTCTCGCCACCAGGCGAAACTCGGCGTCGACCCGCCTCTTCAGGGCCTGTCAGGTTGCGGATCGGGTCCAGACCAATCCGCAAACCCCTCCGCCAGGCAGGGGGCTCTGTCAGCGCCTGACCCAACCTGACCGCCGAGCTGTTCAACCCCGCCTGACAGACTCTCGCGTCTGTCAGGCGCAGGGACAGCAGCGGTCGGGCCCATACTCGGACGGCTGTCGCAGGGCGGTGGCTCCTCGGGTGCGGTATGTTCCGCGCATGATCAGCGGATCGGCTGATTACGGACAGGCGCCCACACCGCCGAGCATCGAGGGTGTGCTGCTGCTGGTCGTGGCGTTCACCGCCGAGCTGGTGCCCGAGGTGCGACACACCCTTACGGCGGCGGTCGCCCGCGCCGGCCTGGCCGGGGATGAAGGGGAGGACTTCGTGCTCGCCGTGCACGAGCTGGTCACCAACGCCGTCCGCCACGGCGGCGGCAGCGGCGAGCTGCGCCTGCACCGCCAGCCCGGACGCCTGACCTGTCAGGTCAGTGACCACGGCGGCGGCACGAGCGCCGACGTGCCCGCGCTGCCCAACGCTAACGTTCCCGGCCAGCGCGGCCTCTGGCTCGCCCACCACCTCACCGGCGGCCTCACGCTGGACACCACCCCGCACGGGCTGACCGCAACGGTCAGCGCCCCCCTCGGCCCAGCGGAAGCGCTATGAGCGGCCCCGTGGACCTCTGGCGATGGGACAGTCAACCCCGCCACGGCCGCACCCTGGTCACTCTCGCCGGGGAACTCGACCTCAGCAGCGTCGAGCAGTTGCGCGACCGGCTGACTGCCACCATCGCCGCCACCCCGAGCGTGGACGTCGACCTGGCCGCCGTGACCTTCATCGACTCCACCGTCATCAGCGTGCTTGTCTCAGCTCACCACGCCGCCGCTCTCGCCGGCGGCGCCCTGACCCTGCTGCACCCCACCGGCCAGGTTAAGCGCGTCCTCACCGTCACCGGCATCCTGCCGCTGCTCGGCCGCGACAACCCGCAGACATCCCGCGCCTGACCGGCTCACCGACCTGGCCACCACCGAGCAAGGGGATGACAGCGCTTCCCGCTACTGACGAAGACGTGGCACCTAACGACACTGAGGACGAGTCCCGCGACCGGGTGACGCTTGACGGGCCGACCGGCGTTCCGCGGCGGCGCAGCGAAGGACCAGCGTCCTGTCTTCCGAGACGCTGGTCGAGGGAGCGCATCATGAGCGATACCAGCGCCGCACCGAACGCCTGGGACACGGCTAGGCCGTTCCCCGGTTCACCGCCGTGCCTTCCCGATCGCCGCGACGCCATCGATACTGCTGATGGCAGGCCTCTGGGAGCTGAGCGAATCGGGCTGGGACGCGATGCTCGGCTACCTCGCCGACCCCGCCACCCTGGCTCGGTGCGTCGAGACCCGGCACCATCAGGTCGAGGTGACGGTCATCGACAGAACCGCGAAGCGCACGCTCTTCGTGCCGCGCACGGCCGACGATCAAGCGACCATCGACGAGGCCGCGAACTCGTATCTGCGGGACGTGGGGCTGCCGCAGCGGCCGACCGGCTACCGCTGGTTCCAACGCCTACCCGGCGACATCACCGTCACAGACATCGATGAAGCGGTCTACGCGGCGGTCAAGGACCTGCCCCGCGACCACCACCCCGCCGAAGCGGTGCCCGCCATCCGCGCCGCCCTGAAGGGGCTGTAGCCGGCGGTGAGTTGGCGACGGGGCGACGGCTGACCCGCTGCTGTGGGCGGCGGCCCCGGAGGCACGTCGCCCCGTCACCACATCCCGAGCGGGCGGCAGGAACCCCCACCTGCCGAGCCGGCTCCCCTCGAGACGACTGATGGGAGCGGCGGGCGCTTTGAGGAAGCTCCCCGACCCTTGGGGTGCCCGCCGCTCCATCGGGGGTGACTTTATCGATTCCTGTTGGTCACACCGCTAATGTGCAGGCCGGTCACTCGTTCGGGTGAGGAGCGGGTTGCTCACCCGCTGCCAGCTACCGGCCGACCTCCGCCAACCGACGCAGACCCTCGCCCCCGACCACGGCCCAGATCGCCTCAGCGGCACTGGACGCGTCGAACAGCCGGTCGAGGGTCGCCGTGCCGACCGTCACCGGCAACCGCGCGGCAGCCACGTCACGACACACCTCGATCTCACGCTCCACGCTCGGACACAGCACCAGGACCGCGGCAACCGGGACACCTCGCGGCGCGCGCCGGTAGCCCGCCAAGACGTCCGCCTGGGGCGGCGCAGCAAGCCCGGACAGCGCACCCGCTCCAACGCTGTGGTCGACGTGCAGCACGAACCGCACGGCCCGCCCGCCCTCGATCCACACCCCGTACGCGCTCGGCGTCACCTCCGCCACGCCGTGCTCCCGCAGCCACACGGCGGCCTCCAGCGCCCGGCGCCACCGGAACAACTCACACCGCGGATCCTTGCTGGCATGGGCGACCAGCCCGACGAAGAACTCGTTGACCACGAACTCGCCCGGACCCGGCCGGCCCAACGCCACCGGCACCGCCCGGCCCGCTTCGCGCAGCCGCGCCGTCAACGCCTCCGCCCCCGCCGCGCTCAACTCGTAGAACGCCACGTGGCGCGGGTCGTCGTCGTGGACGAACCGCCACACCAGCCCCGCCCGCGCCAGCACCCCCAGATGCCGCGCGGCGGCCGGACGGCTGCCGAACAGCAACGTCGTGACCTGCCCCGTGTGCAGCACCCCGTGCTCGGCCAACAACGACAGCACCGCCCAATGCCGCGGCCCCAACCCATGCAGCTGAGCATCACCGGACCGCCGGGCCGGAGGCTGAAGCGAGTTCTCCTGCGGCCCGACCGCGTACCGCCGCGCCACACCGCCACCCCCTCCCCATCGGCCGGGCTCCGAGTCCGGCAGCCGGCCTCGCGGGGAATCCACTTCCGAAACTAACTACGCACTACCTAATACTGATCAGAAAGCGCTTTCCAGGGCTCGGGTGTTCACCGAATAAGCCGAAAGGCTGATGCACAAAGACGGCTAAAGCGACTTAGCGTGCACCCCCAAGACCCGGCGACGGGTCCCGCTGCCCCGATTCCTGATGCCTGACGCCGACGCCGCACGCCCAGCGGCTCGTGCCGGGACCTGCCCCGGAGTTGGGGGACGAATGCGGTCCGCCTCGACCCGGACACCCTAATGTGGGTCCACCGTCGTTTGACAGGCCCACGTCGGATCGGGTGACCTCGATTCGGCCGGTTATCGGCCGAGCGCTTGACGCTGGCTCCTCCACTCGTGATCGAGTAAGGAGTACAGGAGGGAGTCTCGCCAGGCGTCGTTGGTGAATACGTGATCTCTCATGCGGCCCTCGGGAGTGAAGGCGAGCCTGGCGAGAAGTCGTTGGGAAGCATGGTTGTCTGGGCCGCATGCTGCCTGGATGCGGTGTAGGTGGAGGGTGTTGAAGCCGAAGTCGAGCATCAACGTGGCGGCCTCGGTTGCGTAGCCCTTGTTCCAGTCTTCGCGGCGGATGGCGTAGCCGAGTTCGCCGCTCTTGTCACGGGCGAGTCCGATGCGAATGAAGCCGACGAGCACGTCGGTGTCGTTGGCGATGGCGAGGTAATAGTCCGGTCGCGGTGCTGTCTGGGCCCGGGTGATGTCCTGAGCCAACCGCTCAGCCTGCTCGGCTCGGTTGCGGGCGTCGAAGCTGAGCGAGCGGGTGACTTCCGGGTCGCCGACTACCGCCATCGAAGCGTCCAGGTCATCCTCGCGGAACTCACGCAGGGTGAGGCGCGGGCCGGTGATCGCAACGGGGAACACGATGATGACGGTAGTCGGACCGGTTGGCGTCGGTTAGGCGGGGAGGGCAGCGGCCGGGACGCGGCAGAACGCCTCGATCTCCTCACGCAGGTCGCGGGCTGCTGGTGAGCCGGCGTGTTGTCGACTGCGGAGGGCTTGGTGTACCCGGCTGGCGCTGGTGAGGATGCCGCCGATGCGTCGCTCGGGTTCGAGGGCGAGGACGGGGGCGAGTGCCTGTTGGGCGCCGTCGACGTGGCCGGCGTTGACGCGGGCGAGGGCGAGTTCGGCGCGGGCTCCCGCCTCGTCGCTGAACGACCGGTCCTCGGGGCGGCCTTGCTCGAACAGTTCGAGCGCGGACAACGCCTCCGACTGGGCGCGCTCGTGCTCTCCGTCGAGGCAGACGTAGGTTCCGGCGGCGTAGTAGTTCTGTTTGGCCTGTGGGAAGCCGAGCAGGCCGCCGATCGCGTCGAGGTCGTCGGGTTGGTGTCCGGCCCGGTGGTCGGCGGCTCGGGTGAGTGCGCGGCGGGCGTCGTCGGTGGAGTTCATCAACGCCCAGGCGCGGGCTTCGAGCGCGGGCAGCCAGGACGCGACGGAGCCGGAGACATTGGCGGCGTACTCGGCGCCGCTCTGCGCCAACCGCACCGCTTCCTGGGGGCGGCCCGCCCAGTAGGCGATGAGGCTCTGCAGTCCTCGGGCCCACGCCCGCAGTCCTTGGTGATCGGCGTTGTCTGCGCAGACGTACAGGGTCCGGGCGTGGGTCATGGCCTCGTGGAAGCGGCCGAGGTCCTGGCTTGCCTTGGAGATCAGGCCGGAGACCACCCCGGCCAGCAGGTAGAGGTCGCGGCTGAGTGCGGGTTTCTGCCTGCCCTCCAGCAGCCGGAAGACCGTCTCCTGCTCATCGATGAGGTCACCCATGATCGAGGCCAGCGGGTCGTGGATGTAGGCGTTGGCGAGATGGACGACGTCGTCGCGCAGTTGGGCGATCGCCTCCGGGCCAACGTTGTCGACCTCTGCAAATGTCGCGAACCGTGCCGCGCGCCGCGATGCCATCGCAACCTGCCTTTCTAGAGGGTCCGACGAGCGGCCTGGCTCGTCCGTTGATGTGAGTGGTTCCGCCGGTTCCGCAGCCGGCATGTGGCCGGCGTACGCGGTCATGACCGCGCTGGCCTCGGGTGACGCCAGCACGATCCGTTCTGGGGCGGGCGCGAGCAGTTCAGACATCGGGTAGCCCCAGAACAGGCGGGCAACTCGTCGCTGCGACGGCCGAGGCGCGGTCTGCACGTCACCGGCGATCCAACGCCGCAGCGTGCGAACGCTAAGAGTTGCATCTTCATCGTTGTCCCGCGCGCACCGCTCGAACCTGGCCACGATCTCGGTGTGGGTGCGCTCATCGCGGCCGATGAGGACCGCGAGCAGCGTGAGTTTCTCCTGCGACATCCCCGACCCCTTCCGGACGGATCTAGTCATGACGGTAGGGCGGCGACCGGCCCGGCAACTAGTCCTACGCACATCACCAGGGGATAAGGCCGAAGGATGTCCGCCTTACGGCAGCGCAGTGGCAGCGATCCGGCCCCGCCGTGCGCTTCTAACGGCATGGTCCCCATCGCCAGACTCCGATGCAAGACCTAACGCATCGGAACCACCACGCACCGTGCCGTGCGCCGCGAACGCGTTAGGCGACCGGCTCCCCGGTGTCACGGCAAGTGCCGCGGGCACGGGGCGGGTCGGAGACAGGGCATGCCACAGAGGGAGGGGTGGGGCAGGTGGATCAGACAGTCGCGTCGCGGCGGGTGCGCATCGCATTCGCCTCGGATGCCAGTGGCGCGCCGACCAGCGTCCATCGTCCCGCTGTCTGCTCGGTGCTTCGTGACAGCGGCTGCATGCTCTTGAGTCGGGTGGCAGGCGCATCGCGAACACGGGCGGGCGGCCCGCCGCTTGGTCCGAGTCGCGGCGTAACTGGCACGCCCAGCAGGACGTGGCCGCGGCACGGCGTGGTGCTGCGGACGGGAGGCGGCAGTGAACAGCGACGCGGCGGATATGCGGATGCGTACCGCGGTGTCCGAGGTGTTGCGGCAGCACACGCCGAATCTGGAGGGCTGGTGTACCGGCTGTCTGGTGTTGTGGGGCCGCCTCGCTTCGTTTCCGTGCGAGCCGGCGGGATGGGCGAGAGCCGTTCGCGCGGCCTACCTGTCCGAGCCGAGCCGCTGATCGCCCGAGCCGTCCAGCGCGCACTCGGTCCTGGCTGCCAGCGCGCCGAGCGGCCGACCTCGGTGGCCGGCGTCTCGCCGGCCCCGGTACAGGCAGCGCGGCTCACGGAGCCGACGCCTGTTCTGAATTCGAAGAGGAGGTGAGCGCGAGGCCACTCAAGTGCCGCTCGTAGCGACGGTCCTGCCAGCCGGCTAGCTCAACAGGACCGCCCGACCACCGCAAACGGTCATATCCCACTTGGAGAGGAATTGCCCGCGATGACGGTAGCCACTGCCGACCTTATCAAGGTCGACCTGCCCACGCCGTTCACCAAGACCTGGGAGCGCATCCCCGGCATCACCATCGACGGACCGACGCTGACCATCAGGCCGGAGGAGTTCTTCTTCCGCTACGAGAACCCGAGCTGGCTGCTGTGCGACTGGCAGCGGGTCCGCGACGAGCTGCTCCCGGCCGTGGAGAGCGAGGACCTGACCATCGAGCAGCTCGTGCTGGACTTCGTCAAGGAGCACGGCTACTCCACCACCGACCCGGCGGAGGTGCTGCGCACCGCGCACGACGTGTACGCCTACATGTTCCGCGAGGAGCACCTGCAGGATCCCGGCCTGGACTTCGTGCCCGACGGGACGCTGCGGATGCTGCGCGAGTGCGGCACCCTGATGGCGCTCAACCGGGTCGAGCTGGACGGGCACATCAGCAACGTGTCCCCTGCCTGGATGCTGTGCGCCGCCGCCCGGGTCGTCTACGATCTGGACAAGGCGACCGCTGAAGTGCTCGACGAGCTGTATCACGGCACCTGGTTCAACGAGTCGCGGCGACGCGAGAGCATCCTCGCGCACGCGGCTCTCGGCGGCAGGCTGGTTCACGCCTGCCAGGGCGCTCCCAACATGTCCGGCGGCTGCGTCGTGCCCTTCGGCACCGACGTCGAAACGATGCGCCGCGAGCTGGCCGGCATGCGCGTGCCCTGGATCGAGCGGACCCTGGCCCCGCTGGCCTGACAGAACCGGTGACCGCGCGGCGCCCTCCAACGCTTCACCTTGCCCGCGCGGCCATCGCCCATCCGAACCGGTGGCCGCGCGCAGCATCCCCCGCGCCGCGCGCGGCCACCCCAGGAACTTCCAGGAGTGGCAGTGGCTATCGCCAGGGACACCAGCGGCCGGGTCGTGACGGTCCGCGACATGCTCGACGGCATCAGCACCTCGCTGAAATACACCAACTACCAGCTCGACACCGCCGGCACCGGTCACGAGCCCCACCCGTGGAACTGGACCGAGTCCGCCGGCCACTTCCGCAGCGTCATGACCAAGGAAGCCGAACTGGCCGAACACGTCGCCCGCACCATCGACCGCTGGGTCAAGGCCAACCCGCACACCGACGCCGCGAACCTGGCCGCGATGCGCGCCGCGTCCAAAGACCTCAAGGCCGCCGCCCGCAGCCTGGTCAACCTCGGCAAAAAAATGCGCAACGTCCAAGCCTGCCTCGACGTCACCAAGGCGTAGCCCCATGCGCAGCACCAACACCTCCACCGCGATCAACCGGCGAGCATGGGACCGTCAGGCGCGCCTCGCGCTGCCGCACGACCGGCCGATGACACCCGGGCGGATCGAGTGGACCCAGTATCCCGGGCACGGCCCGGGCACCGAGCTGTTCGGCGACGTCAGCGGACTGACCGTGGCCGAACTCGGCTGCGGCAGCGGCGACAACCTGGCCCCGCTTGCGGTACGCGGCGCGCGCTGCGTCGGGGTGGACCTCGCACCGCTGCAGATCAGTCGGGCGCTCACCCGCTGGGGCCACCTGCCGATCCACTTCCACTGCGCCGACGCCCGCGCCTTCCTCACCCACACACGCCCGCTGGATGTCTGCTTCTCCATCTTCGGCGCGGTGGGCCTGTGCCCACCGGAGCAACTCCTACCGCTGATCGCGCAGCACCTGCGCCCCGGCGGCCGGCTGCTGTTCTCCGTACCCGACCCGCGCTGGCTCGGCCCACGCCGCACCCTGATGCGGCTAGCTGACGGAAGCTGGGCTCCCGTCGCCCGCTGGCTGTCAGGGCCGCAGGGCTGGAGGGCCGCCGTCACCGCTGCCGGCCTGCAATGCCTGAGTGCCGACTCCATCGACACACCCGGCGGCGACAACACCTGCTGCCTGCTCGTCCGCGCCCAGAAGGCCGGAGGGGGTTCCGATGCCTGAATCACCGCCTCCAAGCCGCCCGCCGCGGGCCTGTTTCTGCCCACACACGGCTCGGCTGGTCAACTCTCTGCACGCCTGCCGGACCCTACCCATATCGAAGGAGGCCTCCGGATGAGGCGCGCCAAGTGGCTGCTACCCGCAGGTGACGAACCTTTCGATCCCGTAGGGCTCGGTTCCGCCACCCGCTACGGCCGCCACGGTGGCTGGCTGCTCGCCAACCCGACTGCTCACGCCAATCAACCGGCCGACGAGGTAGCCGAAGAGAACCGCGCCTTCTGGGCTCTGCTCGACAACCCGTCCGGCGACAAGCCGACCACCGAAGGCAACTCCCGGTGAACGCACCCGACGGCGCCGCTCACCAGCGCCCTCCTCGACATGTGGAGCCGGACACGTTCGAGCAGCCCACGCAGGTCATCAGCGCCGTGCCGGCACGGCCAGTTCGGCTGGCCGACGAGTTCTTCCTCGTCGCACACCATGACCAGACTGGTCGACCCCGCCTGCACGATGCGGGCATCGGTCTCGGCCTGGCCGCAGCGCTGCTACTGGAACTGCACCACGAGGGCAGGGTGACCTTCGACCGCGGGCAACTGCGGGTGCGGGACAGCCGCCCCCCGGCGGACGCGCTGCAGCATCTGGTCTTGGACCGGCTCGTAGCCGAGTCGCAGCACACCGCCACGCAGGTCTGGCTGGCCTTCGTCGCGGACTCCGCCGCCGAGCAGGTAGCGCAGCGGCTGTGGCAGGCCGGAAAAGTGCAGCCGACGCAGGTGCGGCGGTTGTGGCGCAGCAGCGTCGTCTACGTGCCCACCGACATCAACGCCGCAGCGTGGCCGTGGGCCCGGTTGTCGTACAAGCTGCGCCGCTACGAGCAACTCGACCCGTTCGACCTGGCCCTCGCTGGCCTGGTGATGCACACCGGGCTGGACCGGTACGTCCTCGACGGCGCGCCCTACGCCACCGGAGCGCACCTGCGCGGCCTGCTCGACGCGGCCTGGCCGGCGCTGCGCGACCTGCTCGCCGATCTCGGCACCGCGATCGGCAACAGCGTCCTGACCCACCGCACCTAATCCGCCGCGCGCGAACTGCGGCGGCTAACCCACCCCTTACCCCCTCAATGGAAAGAGACGTCATGGCTCACAACCAACCGGACACCGTGTCGGCCGTGCTGGCGCGCGGCCGGCTCGGGATCCCCTCGGTGGTGTTCTTCGTCATCGCCGCCGCCGCGCCACTGACCGTCGTCGCGGGCGGCGCGACCACCGGCTACGCGGTCACCGGCGTGACCGGCATCCCCGTGGCCTACCTCGTCGTCGCCGTGGTGCTGGCGCTGTTCGCGGTCGGCTACGTGGCGATGTCCCGCCGCATCGTCAACGCGGGAGCTTTCTACACCTACGTCGCCCGGGGACTCGGCCGGCCCACCGGCGTGGCCGCCGCTTTCGTGGCGCTGTTGGCATACAACGCGATGCAAATCGGCCTCTACGGCGGCTTCGGCGCGGTCCTGGCCCAGTTCCTGCAAGCCCGCTACGGCTGGGACGTGACCTGGTGGGCGTGCGCCCTGGCAGGCTGGGCGGTGGTCGCGGTTCTCGGGGTCCTGCGCATCGACCTCAACGGCAAGGTCCTGGCCGTCATGCTCGTCGCCGAGTGCGCCGTCGCCTTGCTCTTCGACGCCGTCATGGTGACCCGGCCCGTCAACGGCGCCGGCGTCACCTTCGACACTCTCGCCCCGTCGCACATCTTCGCCGCCGGCATCGGGGCGGCGCTGGTCACCGCGATTACCGGATTCGTCGGCTTCGAAGGCACCGTCGTGTTCTCCGAAGAGACTAGAGACCCTCGCCGGACCGTGGCGCGCGCGACCTACATCGCGGTGGCAGTTACCGGCCTGCTCTACGGCCTGTCCGCCTGGGCCATGTCCGTCGCCACCGGACCCGACCAGATCGTCGCCGCCGCCCAGACCGACGGCACCGACCTCATCTTCAACCTGGTGTCCCCGCACCTGGGCGACACCATCGTCACGATCGGCCGGATCCTGTTCATCACCAGCCTCTTCGCCGCCCTGCTCTCCTTTCATCACACGGTCGCCCGCTACCTGTTCGCCCTCGGCCGTGAACGCGTGCTGCCCGCCGTGCTGGCCCGCACCAGCCGCCGCACCGGCGCGCCGAAGGCCGGCTCGCTCACCCAGAGCGTCCTCGCCCTCGCGGTGATCACCGGCTACGCACTAGCCAGGGCGGACCCGATCGTGCACCTGTTCTTCTGGATCACCGTCACCGGAGGACTCGGCGTGCTCATCCTCATGACCGTCACCTCCGCCGCGGTCATCGGCTTCTTCGCCACCACCGGCCACGACGAGAGCGCCTGGCGGACGTGGATCGCCCCGCTGGCGGCCACCCTCACCCTCGGCGCGATCCTCGCCGTCACCCTGCAGGAGTTCGACACCCTCCTCGGCATCGACGCCACCAGCCCGCTGCGCTGGGCGTTCCCCGCCGCATACGCCGTCGCCGGCATCCTCGGCGCCACCTGGGCGCTGCTGCTACGCGGCATGCGCCCGGACGCCTACGCGGCGATCGGCCTCGGCGCGGCCAGCGTCGCCGCACCCTTGCGCGACCCCGTCGTCCGCCAACCCGCCTAACCCTCAGGCCAGGAGACCATGCCACCCAGCACACCCGCCGTGACCGTTCGCCGCGCCACCGACGACGACGCCACTGCGCTGAGCACCGTGCTCGCCGAGGCGTTCCTGCCCGGCCCGATCGGCGACTGGCTCATCCCCAACCTCACCCACCGCCGGACGATCTACCACCGGTACTTCGCGCTGATGCTGCACCGCGGCCTGCACCACGGCCACGTCGCCACCACCACCGACCTGTCCGCCGTCGCCATCTGGTACGACCGCACCCAACCGCCACCGCCCTCATCCAGCGATTACGACCTCGCACAGACCACCGGCATCTACGCCCACAGATTCAGCCTGCTCGACGCCACCTTCGAGGCCGCCCACCCCCACGAGGCGCACCACTACCTCGCCTTCGTCGCCGTCGACCCCACGCGGCAGGGACACGGCATCGGCAGCGCCCTGCTCGCCGCCTACCACACCACGCTGGACCGCACCAACACGCCCGCCTACTTGGAAGCCAGCAACGAACGCAACCGCAACCTGTACCTGCGCCTCGGCTACACCCTGCGAATACCCATCGTCCTACCCGGCGACGGCCCCACCCTATGGCCCATGTGGCGGCCACCCACACCCTCGCAGCAGGCGGGCATCTGACCCAGAGCTAGCCGGCACGCGCGATCACAGCAGGCCTAGACAGGTTGGGTCGGGGCTCGCGCGGTGCTGTTGTCGCCGTCGAGCAGGCCGAGTAGTCCGGCGGTGAACAGTTGCCGCCGGACGGCGGGTGGGATGTTGACCAGCCGCAGGGTCCCGCCGCGCACATACACGGCCCGGTGGCAGGCCACGAGCGTGCTGGTGGCGGCCGGGTCGAAGTGGGCCAGGCCGGCGATGTCGAGGTCGACGTGCTGGACGGTGTCGCCGCGCAGCGCGGCGAGCACGGCGTCGTGAACGAGGCCGCTCGTCGCGGCGTCGAGTTGGCCGGTCAGGCGCAGCCGTACGAGTATGCCCTCACCGCTGGCGGTGATCGTCACGTTCATGGTTCCTCGCTTCGCACCCCGTCGCAGGGGCTTCAGTCGCGGCGAGAGGTCGGGTGGCACCTGCACATTACTCTCCGAGGCGGTCCGGCGCCGCATGGCGACTGGCGAGACGCTCAGTCGGGGAGGGGTGGGAGGTCGATGTCGTCGTCGGAGTCGGGCATCGACACCCACCCCTGCCCGTTTATGCCTGGCACGGTTGGGCGAGCAGCTACTCGGGCGCGATGTCCTGGTCACGCAGCTCGGGCGGCAGGTAGGAGCCGTGCTCGCGTCGGCGTGGCCTGTCCACGAGCGCCATCGTAAGGGTGGTGCGCATCGGCGATGGCCGCTTCCAGCGATCCAGTGCTCAGATGGTCAGCGTCCGGGTGAAACGGGCTACGCCCGCCCGAGCGGGGCATGCACTCAATCCTGACAGCGCCGGCTCGGAATACACCGCTCCCAGTACGAGGTCGCAGCGGGCCGAGGGTCACGTGAGGCGGTCTCAGGAGCTGGCGCGGGCGGGGCGCTGGCGGGAACTCTGTACCCAGCCGAGAAACCGTTGCCTCAGGTCACGGGGCGAGGCAACGAGGTCGGCGGTCGCTTCGGCTAGGCAGGCGGCTAGGTAGATGCAGAGGTTCGCCGGCTCGCGTTCGTACTCGTGCAGTAGCAGGCGACGACGAGTGGGACAGGGCCACTCCTGTCTGCAACCACGACACAACCAGGAGGGTGTAACGGGATCGTGCGAGTCAGGCATATCGCTTGCCTCAGCATCAGCAGGGATCGAACGGCGGGCGTTCAGCGGTCGGGAAGAATTCATCGTCACACGATCCCCGTTTGCACACGACCACCCGAGGGTGTGTGTCGTCGAAACGACGGACGCGATGTCAGCGGTTCGTGTCCAAAAGCGGCGCATCAAGGCGCTGCCCCTCAGCGACACAGGACTGGCTGTCGTTCTGGCGCTGTCACCGGCTCGGCACTACCGGCGACATCACCCAGCCCACCCAGCCCGACCAGCGACACCCCTCGGCCTTCGCCCGCTCGACCAACTGCGGGGCGAGCTCCTGTCGAAATGATCGCGTGCCCTCGAGACGTGAGGATCGATCTCTCTGATCGGTCATGATGCCGCTGCTCCTTCACCGCTTGCGGGTCTTGCGTCGGGGGCGTCCTTGGGGTCGTTGACCGGGCCGGGGCGCTGCGACGCTGGCCGTGACGGCGATGGCGTCGGCTGCGAGCCGGTCGCTGTGGATCACGTACCCGAAGCCGCCCCCGCTGTGGCATTCCTGGCCCGCCTCCACGCCGCACCGCGGACAGGCAGCCGCCGTCCGGGACGTGGCCCGGTCGATCCATCGGGGGCGGTGATCCCGACGCCACGACTCGATCTGCGTCAGCACGAGGGTCAGCGACGCCGCGCCAAAAAAGTGCAGGTGGCGGTAACTGCCGACCGGGGCCCACACTCGATAGCCCACGCCGTCGAACTGGTCGGGCCGGATTGTGGTGCCCTCAGGGCTCGTGGGCAGGTACGTCCAGGCAGGCCACAGCTGCGCGAGGCTCAAGCCGTCGTGAGCCTCCTCCTCTCGCCGCCATCCGGGCCGGCCCGCCAGCACCGCGGACAACTCGTCGATGTCGGAGGGGAGCCCTGGCTCCCAGGAAACTCCACGGCCTGCGTTGAAGTCACGGTCCGGGAGCCGGGCCGGCCACCGCCACGACTCGATCTCGTCGAGAGCCGCCACGATCTCGTCGGTCGAGTCGAAGGTGACCGATTTGACCTCACCGCTCAGCGGCGGATGCGCTATTCCGGTGATCTCGGCCGCGGTGCGCAGCGCCGGCTCCGAATCATCCTCGTCGTAGTAGTACCGCACCGACGGCGGGTAGACCGAACCGTCATCATCGATCGCCGTCGCCTCACACGGCGTGACGGAACCCCGTTCGCCACTGGCGCCCGGCGGCATCGATGGCACGAAATCCCAACCGCCCTGCCCACGCCGCCAGCCGGGGCGCTGCTCCAGCAGGGCGAACAGCTTCTGCAGGCCCCGCTCCCACGCCTCACCGGCGTTGTCGAGATCCCACCTCACGGGCAGGCTTGCCTTCGTCTCGGTCACGACCGGCCACCCCTTCTCGATGCGATGTCTGGCCGAAGCAGGGCCGCTGGTAACCGTAACGCGCAACGCCGCCACGGATTGCCCGGGCCAGACCGCCGCAACATTCACCGTCACGTGTACCGGGGCCCCGATCGTCGCCGCACGAGCCACGCATCATTTGTACGTCCACAGCGGAGCGCGCAGCCTTTATCCGAAAGCCTGGGAAGCCCAAACGGGTGGTTGATCTCGTGTCGTTGTTCTTACGCTGGAGCTGTCGCTTGACGGCGTGGGGAGGTTGTGGTGAGTGAGGGCAGTGACCAACAGGGTCAGGAGTGGATCATTCCGCTGATTCCGGGCACCGTGATGGACGACGAAGAGGCCTATCGCTGGTTGGTACTCAGCCGGGCGGTCAAGGACACCCCAGCGGTCCATCAGCATTCGCGAGCTTGACGAGGAGACGGTCATCGAGCAGCTCATCGCGCGTGTCGCGTACGCGGACCGGTGTGGCCTCAGAATTGAGGAGCAGCGCGAGGCCGCCAGTTTGATCAAAGAATGGCATGTCCTGAATGGCTACGACTACATGTACGAGTGGCCGGAACGCCTAGCCGCCATGACGGTCGATCAGATCATCGCCAACATCGTCGCAGACCGCAAGGCCGGCGGCATCGCACCACCGCCCACACCAAACCCCGGCGATCCCGACGACTGGACATGGCTCCCCCCCTTTCGGCCGGGTCGCTTACCCGGCGAACCGTCCAGAAACCTGACTGAGGCAGCCAGGCAGTGGCGGCGGGATGCCCCTGAGGCGACAGCGGTAGGGGTCCGCATGAGTAGGCCGGCAGGAACTGTGGTCCATGCCCATTGCCAAGCTCCACAGGGCTGCAACAGCGCTGGCCGGTTGACGTGGGCGGCCCTGTGGTTCGCGCGGAAACTTGATTACGCGTTGGCTTCCGGCCCAGCCTGGGTCCACTGTCACCCTTAAACAGCACCTCTGGAGACCCCCGGCGTTGCCGACGCTGCTCAGGCAGACGCCGAGCGGAAGGCAACCCTAACGAGGATGCCTGCCGGCCGGCCTTGCAATCCGCCTTCCGTTAGGCCACGTCCTCGCTCGCTTCGGCCTGATCCAACATCAACGTCGCCTCGCTGTCAGCCGAAGACGCGGGCAACGCAGTCTGCTCCGCTCTGAGGATCTTCAGCAGCAGCGAGACGCGAGCGTTGGATACTCCGTGCCCGTCGTCGCGCATCGCGTCGGCCAAAGCGTCCCGAGACAGGGGCCGACCGTCCCTGGCAAGGGCGGCGTAAGCGGCCCGCGCCGCCGCCAGCAGATGCATCACCGCGCTCGCACCCACCGGAACGGGCGGGCCGGCCGACCGGCCCGAGGCCGGGCTCCCCGGTAGGCCGGTCCCGTCCCTCGCGAACGGTCCGAGGTTGCCCGTCCGTCCGTCCGGCGTCGGCCCGGACGACGCTCCGCCGTCCGGGCCGGTCCCCAGGACGGTCCCGGGGACCGCCGGACGATCAGCGGCCGTCCGCTGATCGTCCCGGACCGTCCGCTGATCGTCCCCGGCGTGATCGATCATGCTGAACAGCAACTTGACCGCCGCTAGCATGGACAGCGCCGGCCACCCGGCCAACGCCTTGCCAATCAGATCGTCGCCGCCCACAGCGACGTTCGCGGCGAGACTGGCCAGAGTGCCAACCACGAGCGCCACCCACGGAACCCAGCCGGTCCGACGGCCAGCGCGCCGCTGCACTACCAGATGCAGACTCGCCACGATCTCCAACCCGTCAACGCTGACCGGGAACGCATACGCCTTCCAACCCGACTGGCCATGCAGCAAGGCGAGTTCGGTCATGTGAGCGAACGAGATCGCGCCCGCGACGCCCGCCAACGCGAGAACGGTCACCCACGCCAACGCGCGCAACACCCAATCGGCACGGCCACTCATCGGGCCGCCCTCTCAGCAGAGGCGGACATTGCGAGCGGCACACCCAGTCCGGCATGCGCACACGGGACGGCTTGGACGTAGCCGTCATAGATCGCTGATCCATGGTCAATGCGGGCGGTAGGTCGGAAAATCAGTGTGTCAAATTCCGGGTAGGGGCTTGCCGCTGCCCGCCATGCCGTCGATGAGCTGGATCCGTGCGCCGGCCTCCACGTCCTTAAGCAGGCGCGTCAACGTCTGCTGCCGGCCGGTGAAGTCGCCGATCGCCCGGGGCAGCGAGCGCACCGGGCCCGCCGACCGGACCTCCCGGCCGGCCAGCGCGAGGTCACCGGCCAGCACCCGCTGGTGCAACTCCTGCAGAGCGCCGCCCGGTTCGAGGCCCAACTCGTCGGCGTAGAACCGACGGCCCTCCCGGTAGACCGCCAGCGCGTCGGCCTGTCGACCCACCGACGAGAGCGCGATCATCAGTTGCCCCCGCAGCCGATCCCGCGACGGGTACACCTCGACGCTCTCGGTCAACTCCACGATCAGCTCGGCGGCCCGCCCGAGGCGCAGCTCGACGTCGACGCACTCCTCCAGCACGGTGAGGCGCTGCTCATCCAGCGTCTGCGCCCGGCGACGGACACTACGGCTGGCGATGCCAGCCAGCGCCGGGCCCCGCCACAGAGCCAGCGCCGCCCGGTAGTGCGTACGGGCGTCGACCAGACGACCGGCCGCGCCCGCCGCCCGAGCTACCTCCACCCCCCGGGTGAACAGGTTCGCGTCCAGGTCGGCGGGATCGATACGCACGCCGTAACCGGCGGGATCGGTCACGATGGTCCCCGAGGTGAATCCCAGCTCGGTGAGGCGACGCCGCAGCCGCGACACACACGTCTGCAACTGGGCACGGGCGGTAGCCGGAGGATCCTCCTCCCAGACCGCGTCGACGAGCTCGTCGACCGGCACCAGCCGGCCGGCACGCAGCAGCAGCATCGCGAGCACGACCCGGTCCCGACCTGCCGTGACGGTGGACCCACCACCGACACGCAGAGACCCCAGGATCCCGAACCGCATCTACTCCCCCGCGTCGATCACACAACCAACCAGCAGAGTAGTCCGACGATCACAGCTCGGCGCAGGCCGACCACCGACGCGAGAGACGCCTCTTGGCGTGACGGAGCGGTCAGCGGCGGCCGATGGTGAGCACCGGCTTGGTGACCTCGGCGAAGAAGTCGTTGCCCTTGTCGTCGACCACGATGAAGGCGGGGAAGTCCTCCACCTCGATCTTCCAGACGGCCTCCATGCCCAGCTCGGGGTATTCGAGCACCTCGACGTGCTTGATGCAGTCCTGGGCGAGGCGGGCCGCCGGTCCGCCGATCGAGCCGAGGTAGAACCCGCCGTACTGCTGGCACGCGCGGGTCACCTGACCCGACCGGTTGCCCTTGGCCAGCATCACCTGCGAGCCGCCGGCGGCCTGGAACTTCTCCACGTACGCGTCCATCCGGCCGGCCGTGGTCGGGCCGAACGAGCCCGACGCGTAACCCTCGGGCGTCTTCGCCGGGCCGGCGTAGTAGACGGCGTGGTCGCGCAGGTACTGCGGCATCGGTTCACCGGCGTCCAGCCGCTCGGCGATCTTGGCGTGGGCGATGTCCCGGGCCACGACGAGCGGGCCGGACAACGACAGGCGAGTCTTCACCGGGTACTTGGACAGCTCGGCGCGGATCTCGTCCATCGGCCGGTTGAGGTCGACCCGGACGACCATCTCGGCGTCGAGCGCATCCTCGGTGACCTCGGGCAGGAACCGCGCCGGGTCGGTTTCGAGGCGCTCCAGCCAGACGCCCGACGGAGTGATCTTGGCAACGGCCTGTCGGTCCGCCGAGCAGGAGACGGCGATCGCCACCGGGCACGACGCGCCATGCCGGGGCAGCCGCACCACCCGTACGTCGTGGCAGAAGTAGCGCCCACCGAACTGCGCGCCGATGCCGAAGTTGCGGGTCAGCTCCAGCACCTCCGCCTCCAGCTCCAGGTCGCGGAAGCCGTGGGCGCTCATCGAGCCCTGCGTCGGAAGGGCGTCCAGGTACTTCGCCGAGGCGTACTTCGCGGTCTTCAACGCGTACTCGGCGGAGGTGCCGCCGATGACGATGGCCAGGTGGTACGGCGGGCAGGCGGCGGTGCCGATCAGCCGCAGCTTCTCCTCCAGGAACTGCATCATCCGCGTCGGGTTGAGCAGCGCCTTGGTCTCCTGGTAGAGGTACGACTTGTTGGCCGAGCCGCCGCCCTTGGCCATGAAGAGAAACTTGTACGCGTCCGGGTGTCCGTCCGGGTCCTCGGCGTACACCTCCACCTGGGCCGGCAGGTTGCTGCCGGTGTTCCGCTCGTCCCACATGGTCAGCGGGGCGAGCTGGGAGTAGCGCAGGTTGAGCTTCGTGTACGCCTGGTAGACGCCCCGGGAAATGGCCTCGGCGTCCGCGCCGTCGGTCAGCACGTGCCGACCGCGCTTGCCCATCACGATCGCGGTGCCGGTGTCCTGGCACATCGGCAGTACCCCGCCGGCGGCGATGTTGGCGTTGCGCAGCAGGTCCAGCGCGACGAACCGGTCATTCGGCGACGCCGCCGGGTCGTCGATGATCGCCCGGAGCTGCGCCAGGTGCGCGGGGCGCAGGAAGTGCGCGATGTCGTGCATCGCCTCGGCGGTCAGCGCGGTCAGCGCGGCCGGCTCCACGGTGAGGAAACGACGACCCCCCGGGCCGTGCACGACGTCCACGCCTTCGTCGGTGACCAGGCGATATTCCGTCTGGTCGGGGCCGGTCGGCAGCAGGGGGGCGTACGAGAATGCGGCGGCACTGCTCATGAGCGGCAAGCCTAGGGCAGACCGGTCGATCATTCCCACCCGCCGGGCTGGGTCTGGGACGCCGCTCTCATCCACCGAGGTCGGCAGCGCTCAGCGCCCCGAAGTCCCGTCCGCTCAGCCGTCCTTGCCGCCGTCCGGTTCGGTGCACAACTCACCCTTGGGCCCGCAGTCGCCGTTGCCGTCACCCGACCCCGGGCGGGTGCCGCCCGGGCCGGGGTTGCCGCCGTCGCCGGGCTGCGGGACGGGGGCGCCGGGCGTGGCGCCGAAGCGGACGTACCCGATCTCCCGCCCCTCGCCGATGATCATGCCCTGCGAGCCGACGGCGAGAGCGTTCGCCGAGGTACGCAGGACGGCCAGCTCCCGCCCGGTGCGCGGGTCGAGGGCGACCAGCCGCGACGGCTTCTCGTCGGCGAGCACCGCCGCGTACGGGGTGAGCGCCGCGTCCGCCTTGGCGGTGGCCGGCCTGGTCCACCGCACCTTGTCGGCACCGAGTTCACGGGACACCACCGAGCGCTTGTCGGCGGAGCGGAACACCGCGTAGCGGTCGTCGACGGCGACGAGCTTGGTGCTGGCCTCGCCGACCCAGAGCAGCCGTCCGTCGTACCCGTCGATGACCGCCTCGCGGCCGTCCGGGCCGACGCCGATCAGCACGTTCCGCGCGCCCTGCGGGTCCTCGCGCTGGACGCAGCCGGCGGTGTCGGCGGTGCGCAGGTTGACCCCGGCCCGCTGCCACGCCTCCTGCCCCGTCGCCGGGTCCCGCGCGGAGATGGCGAAGTAGCAGGTGCCGTCCTCGGAGCGGGCGGCGATCCGCAGCATCCGGCCGCCCACCACCGACAGCCGCTCGTCCCGGCCGGGCTCGACGTTCTGCAGCACGCGACCGGTGGCGGTGTCGACGACGTGCACCCGGCCGTCGACCGGGAAGCCGAGCAGCGGAGGTGCCGCCTCGGCCCCGGCCACTCCGTCGTCGATGCGGGTGGCGGTGAGCCGGCGTGTGCCGCGCAGGCCGGGGTTGTCGGCGAGCAGGCCGCTGTGCACCCCGGGCAGAAAGGCCGTCCACAGTGGCTTGGTGCCGCGCGGGTCCCACGCGCTCAGCGTGCAGTCGGTGGCATCCGTGCAGCGGGCGTCCAGCAGCAGGTTCCGGTACGTCCACACGGCCACGGCGTCGTCGTCGCGCCGTCGGACCACCCCGGTGGTCGGGTCCAGCAGCTCGTACCCCTTGACCAGGAGCTTGCCCACGGCGACGACCGGATCGCGGTCGCCACCCGCGACCGCCGACCAGTCCGCCTTGCGTTCCCAGAGCTGGGCGCCGGTGGCCAGGCTGCGGGCCTCCACCCGGGTGCGCTGCTCGACCACGACAGTGTCGCCGGCGATGGTCACGCTGCGCGGGGTGCCTCCGACCCGCTGCTGCCAGACCACGTCCGGCTCGGAGATGGGTTCACTGCGGTCCACCCAGTCCCAGATGCCGGGGAACGGATTCCAGACGCCGGTGGCGGCGAGGGCGACGACCACGGCGAGGCCGGCCAGCAGCCCGACGCGCACGCTCCCCTTCGCCACCCGCACACCGTAGCCACGATCACGGATCTTCCGTACGCCCGCGCCGCCGTGTCGCCGCGCTTTCTGCGCCGGAAGGTGTTACGGCGCTGCGGACCAGTGGGAGCGTGCGGTAGGGAATCTGCTCCGCCAGCGCGATGATCGTCGACGCGCGGGTGATGCCGGCGAACGAGACGATCTGGTCGATGACCCGTTGCAGGTCGGTGTTGGAGCGGGCCACGATCCGGCAGAGCAGGTCGCTGGAGCCGGTGATGGTGTGCGCCTCCAACACCTCGGGGATCGCCGCCAGGTGGGCGGTGACCGGGTCGTGGCCCTGCCGTTGGCTGATCTCCAGCGTGACGAAGCTGGTCACCCCGAAGCCGATCGCGGCCGGCGAGATCTCCGGACCGAAGCCCCGGATGACACCCCGCTCGATGAGCTTGTCCAGCCGTGCCTGCACGGTGCCCCGGGCCACGCCGAGCCGCCGGGAGCACTCCAGCACCCCGATCCGCGGCTCCTCGGCGAGCAGTTCGACCAATCGAACATCGAGTGCGTCGAGCTGTACATCCTGCTCACCTCTCACGGGTTCAGACCATACCGAATGCGCAACCTGACCAGCATTTACGTCGACAGTTGCCCACTCGATGCCCGCCCCGCGATCCTTCGGTCAGGAACCGGCCCACGAGGCCGGCCGGTACGCGAGGGAGGCCACCATGACCCAGGCGATCGACCGACCCCAGTCGACCGAGGACGTCGACATCGACCGGCTCGTCGGCGCTGTCGACCACGACATCAGCCACGACCCGTTCCCCGTCCGTGGGCTCGACCACGTGCACTTCCTGGTCGGCAACGCCAAGCAGGCGGCGCACTACTACTCCACCGCGTTCGGGATGACCTGCGTGGCGTACCGGGGCCCGGAGCAGGGTTACCGCGACCACGCCCAGTACGTGCTGACCAGCGGATCGGCCCGGTTCGTGCTGACCGGCGCGGTGCGCCCGGACGCCGACGGCGCGGAGCACGTGGCGAAGCACAGCGACGGCATCAGCGACATCGCGCTCGAGGTGCCGAACGTCGACGCCGCGTACACGCACGCCGTCGGCCAGGGCGCCACCGGCGTCGTCGAGCCGCACGACGTGACCGACGAGAACGGCACCGTCCGGATGGCCGCCATCGCCGCGTACGGCGACACCCGGCACACGCTCGTCGACCGGTCCCGCTACCGCGGCCCGTTCCTGCCCGGCTTCGTGGCCCGCGGCCCGATCGTCGACCGGCAGCCCATGATCGACGCCGGCATCCAGCCGAAGCGGTTCTTCCAGGCCGTCGACCACGTGGTCGGCAACGTCGAGCTGGGCCGCATGGACGAGTGGGTGGAGTTCTACAAGCGGGTGATGGGCTTCTCCAACATGGCGGAGTTCGTCGGCGACGACATCGCCACCGACTACTCGGCGCTGATGAGCAAGGTCGTCGCGAACGGCACCCGCAAGGTGAAGTTCCCGCTCAACGAGCCGGCCATCGCCCGCAAGAAGTCGCAGATCGACGAGTACCTGGAGTTCTACCAGGGCCCGGGCGCCCAGCACATCGCCGTCGCCACCAATGACATCGTGGCCAGCGTCGACGCGATGCGCGCCGCCGGTGTCGAGTTCCTGGACACGCCCGACTCGTACTACGACGACCCGGAGCTGCGGGAGCGGATCGGCAACGTGCGGGTGCCGATCGAGCAGCTCAAGGAGCGCAAGATCCTGGTCGACCGGGACGAGGACGGCTACCTGCTCCAGATCTTCACCAAGCCGGTGCAGGACCGCCCGACCGTCTTCTTCGAGCTGATCGAGCGGCACGGCTCGCTGGGCTTCGGCAAGGGCAACTTCAAGGCGCTCTTCCAGGCCATCGAGCGGGAGCAGGAAGCGCGCGGCAACCTGTAACACTGTCGAGCGTGACGCAGCCTCCGTCGTACCCGACGCCGCCGGCCGGTGGGCCTCCGCCCGCCGCCGGCGGCGTCGCGCCATCGCCCGGCCCACACCCCCAGGGGTACGGCGTGCCGCCGCACCAGGCCCCAGCGGGGTACGGCGTGCCGCCGCAGTACGCCCCACCCGGATACCCTCCCCCGCGCTGGCCGGTCGCCCAACCCGCGCTCAGCCCGGCCGGCCAGCCGCTGGCCAGCTTCGGTGACCGGCTGCTGGCCTGGCTCATCGACACGGCACTGGCGAGTGTCGTGTCGATGGTGCTGTTCCTGCCGGTCTTCCTGGTCCTGTGGTGGCAGATGTTCAGCGAGATGACCCGTACCAACCCGGACGGCACGCTCGTGGAGCCCGACCCGGCCGCCTTCCTCACCGACTTCTTCCTGCCGCTCCTGCTGGCGGAGCTCGGACTGGTCGTGGTGCTGCTCGGGCTCTACTGGCTCTACCACGTGGAGTACCTCAAGCGCGGCGGCCAGACGCTCGGCAAGAAGATCATGAAGCTGCGGGTGGCGCCGCTCGACCCGAACCGCACGCTGGACCGACGGATGGCCGGCCGCCGGTGGCTCGTGCAGTACCTGGCGTGCTCGCTGGTCCCCGGCCTGAGCTACGTCGACGGGTTCTGGCAGCTCTGGGACAAGCCCTGGCAGCAGTGCCTCCACGACAAGTTCGCCGCGACGGTCGTCGTTAAGGTTGCCTCGTGAGCGAGCGAACCAGCAGGTACGGCAGCGGAGCGTCGGCGTGAGTGTGCAGCCCGGCTGGTACGTCGACCCCGCCGACCGCGAGACCCGTCGTTACTGGGACGGCGAGGGTTGGCTCGGCGCGGCCATCCCCGTCGACGCGACCCCGCCCGACGGACCGCCCCCACCCGAGCCGCCGCCCGTACCGGTCACCCCGGTCGCGCCGGTCGGCGCCCCCTCGGCGGACACCGCGCCGGGCTGGCCGCGGCACCCCGGCCCACCGCACCCCGGCCCGCCGCACCCTGGACACGGTCCGCAAGCCGGCCCGCCTCCGGGCTGGGGCCAGCAGAACGGTCCCGCCAATTGGGGGCCGCAGGGCACGCCGCCCGGTTGGGGCCCGCAGGGCACACCTCCCGGCTGGGGCCCGCAGAGCGTGCCGCCCGGCTGGGGTCCCGGCTGGCCCGGCCGTCCACCGGAGCCGCGTCCGCACGGGCTCAGGTTGGCCGGTTACGGGCGGCGGCTCGTCGCCCGGTTGATCGACTTCGCTCTCGTCTTCGCGCTGAACGTGCTCGTCAACGGCTGGTTCGTCTGGCGGTGGCTGGAAGAGCTGACGCCGTACTGGCGGGAGGCGTTCCGACGTGGGATGGAGGGCAACACCTCCAGCGAGGGGCTGCCGCCGATCAGCGAGCAGGCCGGGCTCCTCCAGGTGGCGATCGTGGTGATCGCCACCGCGCTGTGGCTGGCGTACGAGGTGCCCGCCATGGCCGCCAACGGGCAGACCATCGGCAAGCGGGTGATGCGTATCCGCGCCGTCCCCATCGAGGCCGACCAGCCGTTGGGCTTCGGCCGGGCGCTGCGCCGATGGACGACGCTGGGCATGCCCACACTGCTCTGGCCCTGCTTCGGGATCGGCCTGCTGATCCAGCTCATCGACTCCGTGTCCCCGCTCGTCGACCACCCGCTGCGCCGGGCGCTGCACGACCGACGCGCGCTGACGGTGGTCGTCGAGGTCCCCGCCACCACCGGTCCCCCCGCCAACGACGATCACCCTCAGCCCTCGGGAGACACCCCATGACCGACTCCGGACGCCACCAGCCGACGATGCGACTGACCCGCGCCGACCTGGACGCGCTGCCCAGCTACGTGCCCGGGCGCAGCCCCGCCGACCTGGCCCGCGAGCTGGGTCTGCCGGAGGCCATCAAGCTCGCCAGCAACGAGGTGCCGTACGGGCCGCTGCCGGGCGTGGTCGAGGCGGTCACCGAGGCGGTCAGCGGCTCGCACCGGTACCCGGACATGGGCGTGGTCGCGCTGCGCGACGCGTTGGCCCAGCGGTACGGCGTGGACGCCGACCGGATCGCCACGGGCTGCGGCTCGGTGGCGCTCGCCGAGCACCTCGTACGGGCCACCTGCCTGCCGGGTGACGAGGTGCTGTACGCGTGGCGGTCGTTCGAGGCGTACCCGATCATCGCGGCGACCAGCGGCGCGACCAGCGTGCGCGTCGCCAACGACGCCGGGCACGGGCACGACCTGGCGGCCATGGCGGCGGCCGTGACCGACCGGACCCGGATGATCCTGGTCTGCAACCCGAACAACCCCACCGGCACGGCCGTCCGCCGGGCTGAGCTGGACCGGTTCCTCGACTCGGTGCCGGACGACGTGCTGGTGGTCATCGACGAGGCGTACCGGGAGTTCGTCACGGACCCCGAGGTGCCGGACGGCCTGGACTATCTCGGTCGGCCGAACGTGGCGGTGTTGCGCACCATGTCCAAGGCGTGGGGCCTCGCCGGGCTGCGGATCGGCTGGCTGGTCGCGCAGCCGGCGGTGGCGGCGGCGGTCCGCAAGGTGGTGACGCCGTTCTCCACGAGTACGGCTGCCCAGGCCGGCGCGCTCGCGGCGCTGGCGCAGGCCGACGAGATGGAGCGCCGCTGCGCGCTCGTCGTCGCCGAGCGGGACCGGGTCACCGAGGCGCTGCGCAAGTTCGTGCCCGACGTGCCGACCAGCCAGGCGAACTTCGTCTGGCTGCCGCTCGGCGACCGGGCCGTGGCGTTCGGCAAGGCGTGCGAGTCGCGCGGGGTGATCGTGCGGCCGTTCGCCGGGGACGGCGTCCGGGTCACCATCGGCACCCCGGCCGAGAACGACACGTTCCTGGCGGCCGCGGAGGCGGCGCTCGCCTGACAGTTGTTGCCCGGGGCCGGTCCGTCAACCCCGTACGGACCGGCCCCGGGCGTCTCAACCGGCGGTCGCCGGTTGCCGGAACCGTCGGCGGTAGGTGTACACCCCGAACAGCAGCAGGATCAGCAGTGAGCCGGCCACGCCCGAGCCGAGCACGAGTGCCCCGCTGTCGAACTTCCGCTTGGTGGTCGCGGCCGTGGCGGGACCGAAGTCGACCGAGCCGGTGGCCGTCCGCTTGGTCCATCCGCTGGCCAGATCCAGCCGGGCCTTCCACGGGCCGTCCGGTAGTTGCCGGTCCAGCCTGACCCGGATTGTCGTCCGTCCGTTCAGCGGTAGCGTCCGCGCCTCGGCCCGCAGCGGACCGGCCGAGAGTCCGCTCGGCCCGTCGGTGAGCCGCAGCTCGCCGGCCAGGTCGAGCGCGCGTTGACCGGTGTTGCGGACCTCGGTCGTGACGAACGGGGTGCCGTCCGTCTCCCGACCGCCGCTGAGCGGGCCCACCTCGAATCCGGAGGGCGGTTCCCCGCCCGGCCCCACCGACAGGTAGACCCGGATGCCGGCCCGCGCGATCTGCTCGACCATCCGCTCGTCGCCGCTGCTGGACTGGGCCCACACCACCGCGTACCGCTCGCCGGCCTCGGCCTTCTCCGGCACCCGGATGGTGACCCAGACCGTGACCTCGTCCTCCGATGCCAGCTTGACCTCGGTCGTGTCGACCTTGATCCAACTGCTGAGTTCGTTCTCCGTCCGGTCGGGCGCGAGCACGAAGCCCTTGTCGGTCACGTCCGCCGCCGCCGGGTAGACCTCGACGAGCCGTTTCACCGCTGAGACGTTCTCCACCACCATGCGCCGCCGGATGGTGGTGCCGGGGTGCACGTGGTCCACGATGTACTTGTGTGCACGGGTGTCGTCGCGCCGGTTGACCGGTGCGTCGAGCAGCCGTACGCCGACCGCGGCCGCATTTTCGTCGTTGGTGGGACTGGCCGAGGGCCGAGGTGACTTGTCGCCCCGGTCCAGGCCTGGTACGTCCGCCTCCACCATGTTCGGATCGTCGGGCGCCGCGCCCGCGAAGGAGTGCGCGCCGGCCGCCGTCGCGGGCAAGGCCGGCGCCCCGGCGGTGACCGCGAGGGTCACCGCCAGGGCGAGGGTACGAAGAACGTCATGCCACCGAATGGGTGATCACCCCCGAGTAGGTGCCGCCGACCGCGGCGGGCGGGACCGTGATGCGGAGCGTGGGGTTCCAGGTCGCAGAGTTGTTGCCGCTGCCGGAGGTCTTGCTGAACGCCACCCGGGGCAGGTTCAGCGTCACCGCGTCGGCGGACGTCAACTGCCCGGGAACGAAGGTGCCGGTACCGGTCGTGGAGACCGCCGGACCGGACCAGTACTCCACCAGGTTCGGCAGGATGGTCTCCGTGCCGGTGCCACCGCCGGTGGTGAACGCGGTGCTGGTTACCGTGGCGGTCCAGGTGGCACTGAGCGCCGACCGGCTGTCGATGACGGTGACGTTGCCGAGTTGCCCCTGGATCGTGCTGCCGGCGAAGGCCGCGCCCAGGTTGACCGACGGCGGCACCGAGATGTCCAGGTTCGCGGTCGAGATGGTGAAGGTGACGACGGTGTCGCCGGACGGCGCTGCCGCGGCGGGGGCCGCCAGGGCCAGCACTGCGGCCCCGGCGGCGAACAGGGTAAGAAGTGGCTTCCTCATGCAAGCGACGCTACGGGCTGGAGTCTCCGCAAGGCGGGGCATAACGGACGAATCACCCATTAGGCGACAGAGTGGGTAATAGTTCCGGTGTACACACCTGCCACCACATTGGACGGTACGGCGACGCGTATCGTGGGGATCCACGACACCCGGTTGTTGCCGTTGCCGGCGGTCTTGCGGAAGGCCTCGCGGGTCACGTTCAGGGTGACGGCCTGCGCCGCGGTCAACTGACCAGGGACGAGGGTGCCGCCCCCGGTGCTGTTGACCGCCGGGCCGGACCAGTACGAGACCTGCCCGTTCGAGATGGTCCGGTTGACACCGCCACCTCCGGTGATGAAGACCGTCGCGCTCACCGTGGCGACCCAGAGGTTCGGATTCCGTTACCGCGCTGGTCGCGCACCTCCACCGTGCCCAACTGCCCGGTCAGCACACCACCGACGAAGCCGCTGCCGAGATTGACGGCGGCAGGCACGGTGATGTCGACGCCCGGCGTGAGGGCAAGTTCGACGGTTCGGGTGGCCGGCGCAGCCTCGACGGGCAGGGCCCCGCCGAGCGCGAGAAGCAGGCTAAGTGGAACAACAATGGAACGCACGCCAGGGACTATAGTAGTTTTTGTCCGTTTTGTCGAAGCCCCGGGCGTCTCAACCCGCGGCGGGTCGTGTCAGTTCGGTCGGCGGCGTCGGGCGACGAGCCAACCGATGGCCACCAGGGTCACGCCCAGCGCGAGGAGGAACAGTACCGACCCGCCGCCCGAGCCGGTGACCGGCAGCTTCCCGCCGTGACTGGGCGTCGGCCGGTGCGGGTGCCGGGTGGGCTGGGGCGTCGACGGGGAGGGCTGGGGCGTAGACGGGGATGGCTGGGGCGTAGACGGGGATGGCTGGGGCGTGGCGGTCGGCACCACCTCGAAGGTGACCCGGGTACCTTCCGACGGCGCGACCCGCACCGCGGTGAACGCTGTCGCCGGCAACTCGCCCGATCCGAGCATCGGCACCGCGATCACGAGGCCGGCGCTGACGGCGATCAACCACCTGGCTGCTCTGTTGCCCACTCGACGACTCCTTCCACCGGAACCTGAACCATGAAAAACCTACCTATTGTGGTCAAACATGGTGGAAGTTTCAGGGTCGGGTGCCCCGATCAGGTGGCGGCCAGGATCACCGCCTCCGAGGTGAGGTAGTAGCGCTGGTCGTCGCCGTCCGGATCGACCGGCTCGCGCAGCCGCTCCATCGCGACGTAGCCCGCCTCGGCCCAGACCGCCCCGGGCGTCCAGCCCGTGCCGTCCGAGCCGACGTTGAGCGTGCTGCGGGACAGCAGACGCCCGCTTGCGGGGTCGAGCGTCACCAGGTCGTTCCCCTCGGTCAGCAGATGCACCCGGCCGGGCTGGGCGGCGAGCACCCGCGCCGGACCCAGGCCCGCATAGCGCCACAGCTCGGCACCCGTACGCGCCGACCGACCCACCGCCACCCCGTCGACGACGCCGACAGCCTGTTCGCCGACCACGACGACGCCGGCCGGGTCCAACGTGGGCGCGGCCACCGGCTCGCCACCCCCCAACACCCAACCCCGGCCACCGGCGTCACCCGGACCAGCCGTGCGCAGGGCCAGGCACCCCGATCGGCCGGTACGACATCCGAGCGGGGTGACCCTGAGGTCTTCCGGGCCGCCCGGCGGTCGCCAGCGCTCTCCGACCCGGCCCGTCGCGGCGTCCCGGAACTCGATCACAGCCGGTCCGGAGCAGGTGTCCAGACCGATCACCTGCCCGGTCGCCGTGGTGCCGACGTCGCTGCGGCAGTCGCCGGGCAGGTCGGTCCGCCACAGCTCCCGACCGCTGGACACCTCCACCCCGCTCGCCCGCGTCTTCCCGGAAACCGTCAGCACGGTCCGGCCGTCCGGGAGGTCGCTGAGAAGGAGACCGCTCGGGTTCCAGACGACGGCGGTGCCGGTGCGCCGGACCACCGCCGTGCTCGCAACGGGCACCGGCCCGTCGGCCCGCCAGCGGACCCGCCCGGTGGACGCGTCGAGCGCGACCAGCCGGCCGTCCGACCAGCGGCTGACCACGATGGTGCCGCTCGCCACCACCCCGGTCAGCGCCGCCGGCCACCGCCGGTACGACCAGTAGGGGGTGGTGCGGTGCCGCCAGTCGACCGGCCGGTCGGCGTAGACCTGGCGGTGGGCGGCGTACACCCGCAGCCGCCCGTCCACGATCAATGGGGCGACCGGGAGACGGCCGATCACGCCGGCCGCGGGTTGGGGCGCCGCCGGATAGTCCGCTCGGGCCGGCGTACTCACCTCGGCCGGCGCGAGCACCCGGTGGACGACGACCGCGACGGCCGCCACGGCGAGTAGCACCGCCACCGCCAGCACGAGCCGTCGCCGGCCCCTCGGGAACCCCATGCCGCACCTCCGCCCGGCACCCTACCCAGCGCAGTGGGTCGGAGCCCGGTCAGGTTGTACGGGTCAAGCTCCCTCGCACGTGGGGTCAGGCCGCTTCGAGCGAGCCGGCGGCGCTGGCCGCGACGGCCAGGTCGGCGAGGTCACGCCGGAGCGCCACCTCGACCGCCCGGGCGGCAAGGCCACCGAGCAGCAGGGCCACCACCCGACCGTACGGATCGGTCGGCACCGCCTCCTGGGTGACGGTGACCGCGGTGCGCGGGCCGCGACGTCGTCGGGCCGGACGCAGCCGCCAGGTGATCCGGTAGTCGGCACCGGCGCCGGAGGAGCAGAGCACCAGCCGCTGGGGCGCGATCGCCTCCACCACCAGGAACTCCTCGCTGAGAGTGCCGCCGCCCGGCTGGGCGCGCTCGGCACGCCAGGCGGTTCCCGGCCCGAACGGGCCCGGGGTCAGCACCTCGACCGGACCGGCCCCGGTCAGTCGGGCGGCCCGGTCGGACAGGTCGGTCAGCAGGCACCAGACATCGACGGCGTCCGCCTCGATGAAACCGGTAACCGCGACCGTCGACATGCCACCCTCCCGTGCCACCGACGGTACGCGCGGTGCGGGCCGGACGAGGCCCCCGGACGGAATTTCCACCACCCGGAGGCCACGTTGTCCGTTCCGGCGGCTGGGTCGCACCGTTCCGCCGGTGCGACACCGGTCAGCGTTCGAAGCGACCGGACCTGATCGCCCCGACGAACGCTGTCCATCCCGGCGGGCTGACGGCCAGTGTGGGGCCGCTCTGGTCCTTGGAGTCGCGGACCGCGACCAGGCCGATCACGTCGACCAGGTTGTCCGCCACCTCCACGCAGAGTCCCTGGTCGTTGGACCGGCTGCTGGTGCGCCAGAGCGCTCCGGTGAGATCGTGCATCGTTGTTACCTCCGTGTGTGCGTCGGGACGCCCCACCACTCCACAGGGGGTGGCGGGGCGACTGATCCGCGTGATCAACGGGGTAACCGGGGTGTGGTTATCGCACAGACGGTGCGACCAAGAGTCTCGTCGATGAGACGGTCCGGCGGCGGGTGCCTCAGCGGGTCGGCTGGACCGTTCCGGTCACCTCGCCCAGGGCGATGGTGGTGCCGTCCGGCCCGGGCGCGGTGGCGGTGATGGTGACGGTGTCGCCGTCGGCGAGAAAGGTACGGCTCTCGGCGCCGACCTTGACCGGCTCGGCCCCGCCCCAGGTCAGTTCCAGGAACGAGCCGACCTGGGAGCGCTCGGGGCCGGAGACGGTGCCCGAGGCGTACAGGTCGCCGGTGCGCAGGGACGCGCCGTTGACGGTCAGGTGCGCCAACTGCTGGGCCGGCGTCCAGTACATGCCGGCGAACGGCGGCTCGCTGACCCGTTCGCCGTTCCACTCGACCGACAGCCGCAGGTCGAGCCCCAGGTGCGGCACGTCGCGCAGGTAGTCGACGACCGGCGGGTCCTGATCCGGAGCCGGCACGAAGGCGTCGGCCAACGCTTCCAGCGGCGTCACCCAGGCCGAGACCGAGGTGGCGAAGGACTTGCCGAGGAACGGGCCGAGCGGCTGGTACTCCCAGGCCTGGATGTCCCGGGCCGACCAGTCGTTGACCAGCACCACCCCGAAGACGTGATCGGCGAAGTCGTCCACCGCGACCCGGTCGCCGAGCGCGCTGGGCACACCCACCACGAAGCCGACCTCGGCCTCGATGTCGAGGCGTACCGACGGGCCGGTCACCGGACCCTCGGCGGACGCCCGCTGCCCGGTGGGCCGGACCACCGGCGTGCCGGAGACCACGACGGTCCCGGCGCGGCCGTGGTAGCCGATCGGCAGGTGCTTCCAGTTGGGCAGCAGCGGTGGCTGACCCGGGCGGAAGATCTGCCCGACGTTCGACGCGTGGTGCTCCGAGGAGTAGAAGTCGACGTAGTCGGCCACCTCGAACGGGAGCAGCATCTCCACGTCGGCCAGGGGCACCAGCAGCGGCTCGACCGCGGGCCGGTGCGCCGGGTCGGTGAGCAGCTCCACGATCCGCTGGCGGACCGCCGTCCACTGCGGACGCCCGAGCGCCATGAAGTCGTTGAGGGTGGGCCGGCCCAACGCGCCGGCGGCGAGCACCAGCCCGGCGGCCTCCGCCCCGGCCAGGTCGAACACCCACGAGGAGATGCGTACGCCGATCCGCGGCTCGTTCCCGCCGGAGGAGAACACCCCGTACGGCAGGTTCGTCACGCCGTACGGCGAACCGTCAACGCCGCTCACCCAGGTCATGCGTCGTAGCCCCCGTTAACCAGCCCCAGCCGGATCAGATCGGTAAGTGGTTCCAGGATGCTGCACGAGCCGAAGCCGACCCAGAGCGGGCGCGGCGCGTCCAGCCGTCCGTTGACGCGTTCGAGCAGCGGACGTGGATCGAGGGCGGCCAGCAGCTCGGCGACCACCCGCGCGCTCTCCCCGTCGGCGGCGGCGAGCGTCGCGGCCAGCACGTTGGCGTAGCCGTGGTGGGTGAACCCGGTCTCCGGGTCGAGGTGCCGCACCGCCTGGTGCAGCCCGGCGGTGAGCTTGAACGGCAGGTCGCGCTCGCGGCAGGCGCAGAGCACCGCCGCCAGCTCGGCCGGGGTGGGGAACAGCTCGGCGGCGAGGCCGCCGGTGCGGAACTTGGCGGCAATCGGCACGCCGTCAGCCCGGGCGGCGGCGAGCGCGTCCAGGGCACCCATCAGGCCGAAGGTCAGCGGCAGCTCGGCGTAGACGGCCTCGACGCCCGACAGTGCCTGGGTGAGCCGCAGCAGTTCGGCGAGGCCGGGCAGCGGTTCCTCCCCCCGCTTGGCGACGGCCACCTCCACCTGGCGGGCCGTGACGCCGTCGGGTGGCAGGAAGGAGAGCGCGGAGGGCAGGCGGGCGATCCCGGTGTCACCGATCAGCCCGATCACCAGGCCCGCACCTGGGTCGACGAGACCGCTCAGGTCGCCGGTCACGACGGTCGACGCGGGGACGAGCAGCGGGCCGACCAGATCCGCGTACCAGGCGGCGCGGTGCTGGCGGTGCGCCTTCAGAGCGTCGGGCAGCGTGGCGCTGCCCGGAGGGAAGACGGCGGCGTCGTCCACCAGGCCGTCGAGGAGCGCAGGCACCTGCGTTGACACGGAACAAGAATCTACGGGACGCTACAAGGAACGGACAACAGCGTCCGATTATCGGACGCCTTCGGCCGGTGAACGGGATATATCGGGAGGCGAGATGCCGTACTACCGCAACGTCGGCGAGGTGCCGCGCAAGCGCCACACCCAGTTCCGCCAGCCCGACGGCAGCCTCTACGCCGAAGAGCTGATGGGGCAGGAGGGCTTCTCCTCCGACTCGTCCCTGCTCTACCACCGGCACGCGCCCACCGCGATCCTGGCCGCCGACGAGTTCGCCCCGCCCGCGTTCACCCGGACGGCGAACCTGCCGCTCAAGCCCCGCCACCTGCGCACCCACAAGCTCGACGCCGGTGCTGCCGACCCGATCCTCGGCCGGCAGTACCTGCTCGCCAACGACGACGTGCGCATCGGGTACGTCCTCGCCGACCGGCCCTCCCCGCTGCTCCGCGACGCCACCGGCGACCACTGCCTGTACGTCGAGGCAGGCACGATGCGGGTCGAGTCGCCGTTCGGGGCGCTGGACGCGGTCGCCGGTGACTACGTCGTCATCCCCACCTCGACCATCCACCGGCTGGTCCCCACCGGCGACGCGCCCGTCCGGCTGCTCGCCGTCGAGGCGTCCGGGCACATCGGCCCGCCGAAGCGCTACCTCTCCGTACACGGACAGTTCCTGGAGCACTCGCCGTACTGCGAACGCGACGTCCGAGGCCCCGACACGCCTCTGCTCGTGGACGGCGAGGAGGTCGAGGTCCTGGTCCGGCACCGTCGCGGCTGGACCCGCCACGTCTACGCCAACCACCCGTTCGACGTGGTCGGCTGGGACGGGCACCTCTACCCGTGGGCGTTCTCCATCCACGACTTCGAGCCGATCACCGGCCGCATCCACCAGCCCCCGCCGGTGCACCAGACCTTCCAGGGCCCCAACTTCGTCATCTGCTCCTTCGTGCCCCGCAAGGTCGACTACCACCCGCAGTCGATCCCGGTGCCGTACAACCACCACAACGTCGACTCCGACGAGATGCTCTTCTACACCGGCGGCAACTACGAGGCCCGACGCGGCTCCGGCATCGAGCAGGGCTCGATCTCGCTGCACCCCTCCGGGTTCACCCACGGGCCCCAGCCAGGCGCCGCCGAACGCTCCATCGGCGCGGACTACTTCGACGAGCTGGCCGTCATGGTCGACACCTTCCGCCCCCTCGACCTCTGCGACGCGGCACGCGCCTGCGAGGACGAGGGGTACGCCTGGACCTGGGCGCGTTCTGTCTAGTCGCCGTGGGGGTTTTCGCCGGAGCCCGCCCGCTCTGGGCGGTCAGGCTTGATCCCGACGCGGGCGGGCTCCGGCGAAAACCCTGACGTGGGCGAGCTGGGTGACGCTTGTTGATCTTCTGGGTTGGGTTAGCGGACGGTTGTTCTGGTGAAGGCGGCGAACTCGGCTATCACCGTGGCGACGATGGCGAGCACCAGCGGCCACGGCGAGCCGACCATGGCGTACACGACCAGCAGCAGCGGCGCGGCCGCCACCGCGTAGATCGCCAGGGCCATCGTCCGGTCGGCGTGCAGCATGGTCGGCAGAATTGTCCGGGTGAACCCCGGAAGCCGTGCCGCGAGCTGCCACACCACGACGCCGCCGGTCAGGGCGGCGAGCACCGCCAGGACCCGGGAGAAACCGTCGTTCGTCGACGCCGCGAACGCGACCACCACCGCGGCGACCAGTGACCAGCCCGCGCCGTAGAACACCAGGCGGTGCAGGCCGTGCGCGAGGGTCCGTGGGGAGTCGATCCGGCTCGGACCGAACGTCACCATCTCGGCCATCTGCTCCAGCGCCGCAGACCAGCGGCGCTGCTCCAGGCGCAGAACGCCGACGTCGTGCCCGACCTCGGCGAGGCGGGGGTCGAGCCGCAGCGCCTCCCGGTAGGCCCGCTCGGCCAGGTCGAACAGCTCCAGCCGGGCCGCGACCAGGCTGAGCACCAGGTGCGCCGGCGGCTCCTGGGGGGCCAGCTCGACCCCACGCCAGGCCGCGTTCAGCGCCGGCTGGCCGTTGCGCGCGTCGGCCAGGATCGCCGCAGCGCTGCGCTGGGCGTACGCGTCGGCCGGCCCGAGCGCCAGCAGCCGGTCGGCGGTGGCGGCCGCGTCGGCGTACCGCCCCAGGTCGGCCAACGCCATCGCCCGCACGACGAGCGCCGGCGGGGCGTCCGGTGCGGCGGCAACGGCCGAGTCGGCGGCGGCGAGCGCGTCGGCCGGCCGGTCGGCGGCGAGATGCACCCGGGCCAGCATGGTGAGGGCGCCCGGGTCGGCGGGCTTCAGCGCGAGCCCTTCGGTCAACTCGCCGGCCGCCTCATCATGGCGGCCCAACTCGGCGAGGAGCTGGGCGCGTTCGAGGTAGCCGTCGGCGGCGAACCGGTCGGGGGCGGGATCGGTGGACATCGCGGCGAGCCTAGGCGGCCGGGGCGTCGTACACCAGCGCCACGGCGACGCCCGCCAGACCTTCCTCACGTCCGGCGAAACCGAGCCCGTCGGTGGTCGCGGCGGAGACGGCCACGGGTGCGCCGACGGCCTCGGAGAGCACCCGCTGAGCCTCTTCCCGCCGCCGGCCGATCTTGGGCCGGTTGCCGATGACCTGCACGGACACGTTGCCGATCGCCAAGCCGGCGGCCCGCACCCGGCGGGACGTCTCGGCCAGCAGCGCCACGCCGGACGCCCCGGCCCACTCGGGCTGGTCCACCCCGAAGGCGGAGCCGAGATCACCGAGACCGGCGGCGGAGAGCAGCGCGTTGCAGGCGGCGTGGGCGGCGACGTCCGCGTCCGAGTGCCCGGCGAGACCGTCCTGGTCGGGCCAGAGCAGGCCGGCCACCCAGCAGGGTCGGCCGGGCTCGAACGCGTGCACATCGGTGCCGATGGCCACCCGAGGAACGATCATGAACCGAGACTACGCGTAGAACGACCGTGCGGTCCCGCCGTGCGGTCGCGGGGCGTCACTAGCTGGTGGCGAGCAGGTGCTCCGCCAGTGCCAGGTCGAACGGACGGGTGATCTTCAGCGCGTACTCCGAGCCGGGCACACAGGCCACCGGTACGCCCTGCTTCTCGACCAGGCCGGCGTCGTCGGTGAGGGAATCACCCGCGGCGGCGTGCGCGGCAGCCAGCACGGACCGGCGGAAGCCCTGCGGGGTCTGCACGGCGCGCAGGGCGGATCGGTCGACAGTGCCCAGCACCACCTCGTCGGCGTCGACCTCCTTGATGGTGTCGACGACCGGCAGGACCGGGATCACCGCCGCCTGGCCGCCCCGGACCGCGGCGGCGACCGATTCGACCAGCTCGGGTGGGGTCAACGCGCGGGCGGCGTCGTGCACCAGGACGATCGTCGGGCCGGCCGGCACGGCCGCGAGCGCGGCGGCGACGGAGGCCTGTCGTTCGGCGCCACCGGCCACCACGGTCACCGGCGCCACCGGGGCCAGCAACTCACGGACACCCTCGACGTCTGCCGCCGGTGCGGCGACCACGATCGTGTGGACCGACGCTGCGGCGGCGAGCCGACGGACGGCGTGCACCAGCAGCGGTTCTCCGGCGAGCAGTCGCAACGCCTTGGGTCGACCGGGACCGAGGCGTACGCCGGCACCCGCCGCAGGCACGAGGACCGCGACGTCACCGCGCGGGTTGAGCTGCGCGGTCACGTCGCGGTCCTCGGTGGTTTCTTCGCTACGAAGTGGCTACGACGATGCTGTGCGGACTAGGCCTCGGTGAGGACCTTGTCGAGCAGCGTCTCCGCCTCGTCCTTGGTGCTCTTCTCAGCCAGCGCGACCTCGCCGACGAGAATGTCGCGGGCCTTGGCCAGCATCCGCTTCTCGCCTGCGGAGAGGCCCCGTTCCCGCTCCCGACGCCACAGGTCACGCACGACCTCGGCGACCTTCAGCGGGTTGCCGGAGGCCAGCTTTTCCAGGTTGGCCTTGTAACGCCGCGACCAGTTGGTCGGCTCCTCGGTGTGCGGAGCCCGGAGAACGTCGAAGACCTTACCGAGGCCCTCTTCGCCGACCACCTCGCGAACGCCCACGATCTCGGCGTTCTCAGCCGGCACCCGGACCGTCAGGTCACCCTGCGCGACCCTCAGGACGAGATATTGCTTAGGCTCGCCCTTGATGACCCGAGTCTCGATTGCCTCGATGAGTGCGGCCCCGTGGTGGGGGTAAACAACGGTCTCGCCGACACTGAAAACCATAGGTTCGAAACCCCTTTCGCTGTGTCTAGGGTAACACGCTCAGGCAACGATGTCTCACCGATGTCCTGACCGTTGGCGCAGCTCAGGGGCCCTGTGAGAGGTCTTTCTTCAGCTTGACAGGCGGTCAAACCGATGGTTCAAACACGCTCCGTGACGATCGGATGACTTCCCGATACGAGTGAACAGAACGTCGAGATCAAGGGCTATGCGCTCCTCCCATGGTATCCCGGCGTGCGGGACCGCGCCCAGATGTAGCGGGAGGTGCCCCTGGTGCGGGACCCTGGAGTCCGAGCCACACTCCGCTCTCGAGACGCTTCCTGGGGGGTCCGATGGGCAAGCCGGACGCAGAGGGCCACGGGCCATCCGACGGCCTGCCCGACCTACCACCTGAGTGGGGCCGCATCGTCGTCCCCGACGACGCCTCCGCCCTCGCCAGCGAGGCCGCCCAGGTGCGTCGTGAGCTGCGCCGGGCCACCGGCCGGTACGCCGGACGCCGGGCACTCGCCCTGCCGCTGCTCGTCCTGCTGGTGGCGGTGCTCACCACCCTGACCGGCCTGCTCGCCGTGACCTGGCCCCGCGCCGGCCGGAGCACCGACCGGCCCACCCCGGCGCCCTCACCACCACCGGTGTCGCTCACCGGTCAGGCGCTGCCCGCGCTGGACCTGGTCGACGCCCGGCAGTCGCCCGTGCCGCTCCGCGGCCTGTTACCCGCCATGATCATCCTGGTGGACGACTGCGGCTGTCCCGACGTCGTCATCGAGGCCGTGATGGCGGCACCCGCCGGCGTCACGGTGGTCACCGTGACCGAAGGCCGAGCCGTCACGACCGCACCACCCGTCGACGGCGTCCGTGCGCTGGCCGACCCCGCAGGCGGTCTGCGCTCGTTCCTGGGCCCGGGCGCCGCCAACGCGCTGCTGGTCGACCGCGCCGGCGTGGTGACCCGGGTGCTGCCCGGCATCGGGCCGGTCGACGCGTACCAGGACGACCTGACCGCCCTGGCCCGCTGAGGCGCCTAAGACGGAGGCAGCGCGACGAGCTGCGCCTCGACGTCGATGGGCCGGTCGCCGACGGCCGACAGCGACACCCGGAACGGCCCGCCGCCGGGCAGCAGCCGGGCGGACGCGAGCGTGCCGTCGCAGTCGATGCGCGGCAGGCCGACAATCTCGGCCCCGGTGCTCGTCACCGCCAGCGTGCCCGGTCGGGTGCACCGGTACTGGAGCAGGAAGCGGGAACCATCGTCGGACGCCTGCCGGGTCCGCTCCTCGCCGGGCGCCAGCTCCCGCTGCTCCCGCCAGATCGTGCCGCGGAACGAGGGCAGGTCGCTCCCGGGGACGAGAACCCCCACGTCGGCCCCGAGGTCGGTGCTCGCATCCGAATCCAGTTCGATCACCCGGCCACGGTCGCCGCCCATCCGGATGCTCTCGCCGGTCTGCGGGTCCACCCACACCGCCACCCGGTCCTCGGGCACACCACTGGCCAGGATCCGCTCCAGTTCGGTGCTGACGCTGGGCCCGACCACCGGCGCGGCCCCCGGGGCGGGCGCGGTGGCATGCCACCACCAGCCGCCGACCGCGAGCGCCGCCAGGGCCGCACCGACCAGCACCGCCGACCGCAACCGGTCGTCCGCCCCCGCATCCATGGAACGAGCGTACCGGTCGGGTCGCTGGCGTTCACTCCTGTCGATCGAGCAGGACGGCGTACAGGGTGAGGCCCGGACCGAACGCCAGCATGACCACCCGCCGAGGCGGCGGCGTGGAACGACCCAGCCGGTCCAGGATCAGCAGAACCGTCGGGGACGAGCAGTTGCCGTGCTCGTCCAGCGTCGCCCGGGACGCCGCCAACGCCTCCGGCGGCAGAGCCAACTCGCGCTCGACCACGTTGAGGATCCGCGGCCCGCCCGGATGCACGGCCCACCCGTCCACATCGGAGATGGTGCCGCCGTGCCGGGCCAGCAGGTCGTCGACCAGGCCGCGCACGTGCCGGGAGAGGACCTGCGGAACCTTCGACGACAGCCCCATCCGAAAGCCCGCGTCCGTGACGTCCCAGGTCATGTGGTCGGCCGTCGAGGTGTCAGTGACCGAGGCGACCTCGCGCAACGCGTACCCCCGGCCGCCGGGCACCACCACGGCGGCGACGGCGGCGTCCGAGAAGAGCGCGTGCGAGATGATCTGCTGGGTGTCGACCCGGGCCGTCGACGGCTGGATGTGCAGGCTGGTCAGCTCCGCGCAGAGCAGCAACGCCGGCCGACCCCGGGCGGTGACGAAGTCACTCGCCGCGCCCAGCCCCGGAAGCGCCGCGTAGCAGCCCATGTGGCCGACGAACATGCGCTGGGTGTCCGCCGCCATGCCCAGGTCGCGGGCGAGCAGGATGTCCAGCCCCGGGGTGGCGTACCCGGTGCAGGAGCAGACGATGAACATCCCGATGTCGCCGGCGTCCAGACCGGCGGCGGTCAGCGCGCGCCCCACCGCCTCCTTGCCCAGCGGTAGCGCCTCCACCTGGTAGCGACGCATCCGGCGCTCGGTCGGCCAGTCCGAGACGTCCTCGAGCAACGGGTTGACCGCGGCCTGCCGTCGGGTCACCCCCGAGTTCGCGAAGATCCGTTCGGCCAACGCCCGGGTGCTGCCGGTGAAGTGCCGGGAGAAGAAGCCCTCCCACAGCTCGTCCTGCGAAGCGGACGGCGGCTGCGCTGTCCCGAGCCCCGCGATCACTGGTACGGACACGATCCCCACCTCTCGTCAAACGCTGTCCTCCCCCTGGCCGTCCCACCGGCCACCTCGGCCGGCCGCACCCTCGTACGTTTCCCGCGACACCCGCTCACCAACGCGGTGCCGATCCGTCGCGGTCCGGGTCCCCGCCCAGCGCGGCGATGCCCAGCCAATCGGCGCAGACGTCCGACGTGGCCGGGTGCAGTGAGCCGCAGCGGGCATCCCGGTAGAGCCGTTCCAACGGGTGGCCACGACGGGTCGCCGAGGTGCCGGCCGCCTCCAGCATCGACGCCGCCACCTCGGCGGCCGTCGTCCCCGCCAGCAGCTTCGCCCGCCACACCCAGCGGTTGGTCTCCGCGTCGCCCGGCTCGTCGTCCACCCGGCGGGCAGCCTCGGCCACCGCCAGCTCGGCAGCAGCCGTCGCCGCGTCCGCCCGGCCCAGCCGCGCGCGCACCGCCGGCAGGCCGGCCAGGTTGCGGGCGTTGAGGTGCTCGGCCGCCGCGTCAATGGCCGCCCGCGCCACCCCCACGTAGACGGCCGCGTAGCTGGCCACCAGCCAGTGCGGCATGAGCTGGGCGATCACGAGGGCCAACCCCTCCACCCCACCGAGCAGCCGGTCGCCCGGCACGGTGACGTCCAGATGCAGGTCGTGCGACGAGGTGGCCCGCATGCCGAGGGCGTCCCAGGTCGGCTCGACGCTCAGACCGTTCCCGGCCGGCACCAGGAACTGCGACACCGTCGACTGGTCGGTGGCGCTGCGCGCGGCCACCAGGTAGCCGTCGGCGTGCCCGGCACCGGAGCAGAAGGTCTTGCTGCCCTTGAGGTGCCAACCGCCGTCGGTCGGCTCGTAGACCGTGCTCAACTGCGAGAGGCGCGCGCCGGTGCCCCGCTCGCTCATCGCGACGCCGTACCAGGCGCCCTGGGCAGCGGCGGTGAGCAGCCGGTCCCGGGCGGCCAGCGCCTCGTCCGACACGCCCAGAGCCTCGGCCAGCTCCTCGGTGACCGCGCCCAGCGCGCCGGTCACCGAGGCGTGCATGTTGAACACCAACGCTGTCGCGCCGTTGCCCCGGGCCAGCTCGGTGGCCACCGCGGTGTAGTCCGCGAAGCTCGCGCCCAGGCCACCGAGAGCGCGCGGGACCATCAACCCGAAGAGGCCGGCCTCCCGCAGGTCACGGAAGTCCTCGGCCGGGAAGGAGCCGTCCCGGTCGTGCTCCGCCGCCCGCGCGGCGAACCGCGGCGTCAATCGGCGGGCCGCCTCAAGCGCGTGCACCGTCATATCGCTCCCTCCTCGGCGTCCCATACCCCGCCACGAGCCGACTATCCTCTGCGGACCCCCTGGCCCTGGTAGAGCACGGCGGTGGACCGGGTCGGCACGATGCGCGGGGCACGACCGGTCGACGGCACACCCGGTGTCCGTGCCGCGCGGGCCCGCCGCACCAGCCAGGCGAGCAGCCCCCCGACCTGTGGCCGGATCCCGCGCAGTCGCAGCTCGACACCGTGCCGGGCGCACTCGGCCACCAACGTCCTGGCGTCCACGAACAACCGTGGATCGTGGATGCCACGCGGCACCGTCGGCAGCCGCTCGGCGATCCGCACCGCGACCAGGCGGGCCAGCGCCGTGTCGTTGAGCGTGTCCAGCACGAGCAGGCCACCCGGGCGCAGCAGGCGGCACGCCTCGGCCACCGCGCGCGGCCAGTCCGGCACGTGTTCCAACAGCTCGCCGGCGGAGACCACGTCGGCGCACCCGTCGGGCAGCGGCACCGCCGTCGCGTCACCCTGCACCACGCGTACGCCGTGCCCGGCGGCCTGGACCAGCGCCGAATGGGTCAGGTCCACCCCGACGTGCCGGTAGCCCTTGCCGGCCAGGTGCGGCGCGAGCAGACCGGCGCCGCAGCCCAGATCGACCAGGACCGCGCCCGGACGGGTCGTCGGCGGTACGAGCGCCGCGCGGGCCTCGGCCAGCCAGTGCAGCATCGCGAACGCGCCATCCGGCCGCCACCACTCACCGGCCAGGTCGTCGTACTGGCGCGGATCGTTGCGCGACAGCACCCGCTGAGCGGTCGACGCCACGTCTCGCATGGCTTCGAGCGTGGCACGACTGCTCGGTAACGACCAGACTTCCCTTATGTCGTCGAGGGTGTTAGGGCTGGTCAGGGCGAGCCATCCGGAACCGGCCGCCGCGGTGACCACAGTGTCCGGTCTGCTGGCCTGGGGAGTGGGGCACCGGCCCTGGGGAATCGTCTCCGTCGTGCTCGCGGTACTCGCCAGCCAACTCGCCGTCGGCTGGACCAACGACGCGTTGGACGCCGAGCGGGACGCCACGGTGGGGCGTACCGACAAGCCGGTCGCCGCCGGCGCGGTGGGCAGGCGCGTCACGGCCTGGGCCGCGGTGGTGGCCGCGCTGGCCTGTCCGCTGCTGGCGCTGACCACGAACCCCCGGGCGGCCCTCTGGCTCACGGTCGCCCTGGTCTCCGCGCTGCTCTACGACTGGCCGCTCAAGGCCACCGTCTTCTCGGTCCTGCCGTACGCCGTCTCCTTCGGCGCGCTGCCCGGCTTCGTGGTGCTGGCGCTACCCGGCGAGCCGACCCCACCGCTCTGGCTGCTGACGGCGGCGGCCTGCCTCGGTGCCGGCGCGCACTTCGCCAACGTGCTGCCCGATCTCGCCGACGACGCCCGCACGGGCGTACGCGGCCTGCCGCACCGCCTCGGCGCGGCGGGCAGCCGGGCGGCCGCGGCCGGACTGCTCCTCGCCGCGACCGCCGTCCTGGTCCTGGGACCACCCGGGCCGCCGTCGGTCCTCGGGCTCGCGGCGGTCGGCACGGCCGCCGTCGTGCCGCCACTGAGTTGGTACGCCGGCCGCTCGGCGGCCCGGGCGGGCCGGCGGCCGGTGGCCGCCTTCCGGGCGGTGATGCTGGTGGCCCTCATCGACGTCGTGCTGCTGGTGGCGAGCGGTCGGGTGGTGTGAGGGCACCCCGGAAGGGGTGGCATTGCCGGGTCCCCGTGCGGGCCTCGATCAGCTCCAACTACCCTGGAGCGCGGTCTGCGCGGGTATGGCCACCTCCCCCGGCGTGCGCCCGGGTGGGGATCGTAACGAGGAGGACCGACGTGACGCGCTCGATCAACCGATCCCGGCGGGCGGCCCTGCTGCTGTCCGGAGTCGCGGCGGCCACCAGCCTGCTCGCGTCCGGCTGCGGCGCTGGCCAGATCGCCGAGACGGCTTTGAAGGAGCCGTCGGTCCAGGGCGTCAACCTCACGACCCCGAACGGCGCCTACTCGGTGCGTGGCCTGCTGGTCACCTACCCCGGCACCGAGGGTTACCGGGCCGGCCAGGACGCCCCGCTCAACGCGGTGATCTACAACGACTCGAAGAGCACCGTGACGGTCACCGTCACCACCCAGAGCGCCCGCGAGGTGCTGATCTCGGGTGGCTCGGCCAGCCCGACGCCGTCCGCCTCGGAGTCGGCCTCGGCCAGTCCGTCGGGTTCGGCCAGCCCGTCCGCGACCCCGTCCGAGACCGGCTCGTCGTCGGCGACCCCGTCCGCACCGGAGTCGGCGCGGGCATCGGGTTCCGCCAGCGCGGCCGCGCCGGGTCAGCCCGCTCGCATCGAGCTGGCTCCGCTGAGCTACCTCCAGCTCAACTCGGAGGCCACCTCGCAGCTGCGGCTCGTCGGCCTGACCGAGGCGTTGCGGTCCGGTCAGAACGTCGTCGTGACCTTCGACTTCGGCAACGGCAACACGGTCACCGGCCCCGCGCCGATCGCGGTGCCGCTCACCCCGGCGGCCCCCGCCTCGCCGATCATCGAGCGTGAGGGCGGCTACGAGGGCAACGAGGGCGGCACGACCCACGAGTGAGCCCGATCCTCGACTACGGAACACCCCGGCGTGGGAACCACCACGCCGGGGTGTTTTCGTCGTACGAGGCGGCTAGCGTCCTGATGTGACCACCTCCCGATCGACCTCCGGCCGTGGCGGCGCGGCAGGTGCGCCCCGCGCCCGGTCCGCCCCCCGCGAACCGCGCCCGGCGTACGAGTGCGACGCCTGCGGGCACCAGCCGCCCAAGTGGGTGGGTCGCTGCCCGGAGTGTGGCGAGTGGGGCTCGGTGGTCGAGTCGACGGTGACCGGGCCGACCGTCTCCGGTCGGGTGGTCAGTTCGCGGATGCCGGCCGAGCCGGCCCGGCCGATCGCCACCATCAGCGCGGCTCCGGCGCGCGCCCGGCCGACCGGTGTGAGCGAACTGGACCGGGTGCTCGGTGGCGGCCTGGTGCCCGGGGCGGTCGTGCTGCTCGCCGGCGAGCCCGGCGTGGGCAAGTCGACCCTCCTGCTCGACGTGGCGCAGCAGTGGGCGGTGGGCGCCGGCAGCCCGTCCCTGGTGGTCAGCGGGGAAGAGTCGGTCAGTCAGGTCCGGCTGCGCGCCGAGCGGATGGGCACCCTGCACGACCAGCTCTACCTGGCGGCCGAGAGCGACCTGGCGTCGGTGCTCGGGCACCTCGACGCGGTCAAGCCGGGCCTGCTGGTGCTCGACTCGGTGCAGACCATCTCGACCACCGGCACCGAGGGTGTGCCGGGCGGCGTGACCCAGGTCCGCGCGGTCACCGCCGCACTGGTCTCGGTCGCCAAGGAGCGGGGCATCGCGACCGTGCTGGTCGGGCACGTCACCAAGGACGGCCAGGTGGCCGGACCGCGCGTGCTTGAGCACCTGGTCGACGTGGTGCTGCACTTCGAGGGCGACAAGCACTCCTCGCTACGGCTCGTACGCGGCGTCAAGAACCGGTTCGGGGCGGCCGACGAGGTGGGCTGCTTCGAGATGCACGAGGGCGGCATCAGCAGCCTGGCCGACCCGTCCGGGCTGTTCCTCACCCGCTACTCCGAACCGGTGCCCGGCACCTGCGTGACCGTGGCGATGGAGGGGCGGCGGGCACTGGTCACGGAGGTACAGGCCCTGATCGGCGCGACGGTGGCCGGCTCTCCCCGCCGTACCGTCTCGGGCCTCGACTCGGCCCGCCTGGCCATGGTGCTCGCGGTCCTGCAACGGCGTACGGAGCGGTTGACCCTGCACGACCGGGAGGTGTTCGCGGCCACCGTCGGCGGCATCCGGGTGGTGGAGCCGGCAGCCGACCTGGCCGTCGCGCTGGCGGTCGCCTCCGGCGGGCTCAACCTGGCGATCGCGCCGCACCTCGTCGCGATCGGCGAGGTGGGGTTGACCGGCGAGGTGCGCCGGGTCGGTGCGGTGCCGCGCCGGCTCGCGGAGGCCGCCCGCCTGGGGTTCAAGGTGGCGCTGGTTCCGCCGGGGTGTGGCCCGGAGAGCACCGGTGCGGGGCCGCATCAGATGCGGGTGACCGAGGTCACTGACGTGCGCTCAGCTTTGCACCACGCGGCCCGCGCGTCCGCCGAGTGACTCAGCGTGCCGACGCCAACGGCGATAACGGACAGCATCGCCGCAAGTGGAAACGGTTCGAAGGGCGGCATCGTGACACATCACAGTAACCACGACAGCACCCACCGCACGGCAGTCCGTAGACTGTGCCCGTGCCGATCGACCGCGATACCACCAAGCCTGCCGGAGCGCCGCCCCAGGCCCGCACCGGCACCGTGGGCTCGCCGGCCCGCCCGATCAGCGTGAGCGTGACCGCCGCTGCCGGGAGCGCGGGCGATCCGCTGCGGGCAAATCTCGCCCTGATGGCGCCCGGCACCGCGCTGCGCGACGGGTTGGAGCGCATCCTGCGGGGTCGCACCGGCGCGCTCATCGTGCTCGGCTACGACAAGGTCGTCGAGGGTCTCTGCACCGGCGGCTTCGCGCTGGACGTCGAGTTTTCCGCGACCCGAGTCCGGGAGCTGTGCAAGATGGACGGCGCCGTGGTGCTGTCCAGTGACGGCACCCGCATCGTCCGGGCGGCTGTGCACCTGATGCCCGACCCGTCCATCCCGACGGAGGAGTCGGGCACCCGGCACCGCACCGCCGAACGGGTCGCCCGGCAGACCGGCTACCCGGTGATCTCGGTCAGCCAGTCGATGCGGATCATCAGCCTCTACGTCAACGGTCAGCGGCACGTCCTCGACGACTCGGCCGCGATCCTCTCCCGGGCGAACCAGGCGCTGGCCACCCTCGAGCGCTACAAGCTACGGCTGGACGAGGTGTCCGGCACGCTCTCCGCGCTCGAGATCGAAGACCTGGTCACGGTGCGGGACGCGGTGGCGGTGGTGCAGCGGCTGGAGATGGTCCGCCGGATCGCCGACGAGATCGCCGGCTACGTCGTCGAGCTGGGCACCGACGGTCGACTGCTCGCTCTGCAGCTCGACGAGTTGATGGCCGGCGTCGACGCCGACCGCACGCTCGTCATCCGGGACTACCTGCCCGTCGGCCGTAAGTCCCGCACCCTGGACGAGGCGCTGGTGGAGCTGGATCTGCTGGGCGCCACCGAGCTGATCGACCTGGTGTCGGTCGCCAAGGCGATCGGCTACCCGGCCGCATCGGACGCGCTGGACGCCGCCGTCAGCCCGCGCGGCTTCCGGCTGCTGGCCAAGGTTCCGCGCCTGCCGGTGGCCGTGGTCGACCGCCTGGTGCTGCACTTCGGCAGCCTTCAGCGGCTGCTGGGCGCGACCGTGGAGGATCTGCAGGCCGTCGAGGGCGTGGGCGACGCCCGCGCCCGGGGCGTCCGCGAGGGCCTGTCCCGGCTCGCCGAGGCATCCATCCTTGAGCGGTACGTCTGATCCGCCGCCGATCCGGCTGGCCGGAGTGCCGACTCAGCCGGTGATCGTGATCTTCACGGGCTCGCTGTACTTGGTGCCAACCCGGGCGAACACCTGGTACGTCCCCGCCGGCGCGAACGGCCCCGCGGCCAGCCCCGCGCCGTCGCACCGGCTGGTGTCCCGTCCGTTCCAGCCTACCTGGTAGGAGCGCTCGAACCCGGGCGTGAACGACTGCACATCCGAGCCCTGGACCTTGCCGCAGGTGTCGGACGACCACACCTTCTCGGCACCCGCCTTGATGAAGATCTCCTGGAGGTCGGCGCCGACGTTACGGCTGCACGTACGCTGCGAGGTGTTCTTGATCTTCAGTTGGAGGTCGACCACCGCGCCGCGCTGCGCCGAACTGGGCCGCGCCGCCGACGTCACGCTGATCTCCGCGTCAGTGCAGGTGCCGTCGTCGACCGACCCGGCGGCCGAGTCTGGCGGTGGGTCATTGGTGGTGGCTCCGGGGCCGGGGTCCGTGGCGTCCGGATCGGCGGACGGCTCAGTGGCATTCGGCGCCGTCGACCCGGACGCCGACGGAGCCCTCGACTGGGGGGTCAGCACCGGCCCCACCGCCCCCGGGCTTGACGTCGGAGTCGGCGTCGAGCCGGCCCGTGGGTGACCGCCGGAGCGACCCGAGCCGGTGCAGGAGTAGAGCACGACAATCAGGAAAAGCAGCACCGCTCCGAATACGACGGCGCGACGCCGCCAGTACACGGCGGGTGGCAGGGGGCCGACCGTCAGACGCATGATGCCCCCCACCGTAGTCGCGCCGCACCCACCGGCGGGTCACGACGCGCCGGAGCGTCAGCGGGGCAGCCCGAAGAACCTCCACTGAGGACGGACGGACCGACGTCCGGCCGCCCGGTCAGAGATAGACCTTGCGCTGGTAGACGGCGTGCGCGCCGGCCACCCGGTCCAGAAAGAGCAGCCCCTCGCAGTGGTCGATCTCGTGCTGCAACGCCCGCGCCTCGAAGCCGTCCGTCACCAGTCGGACCGCCGCCCCCGTGCCCGGAAGGGCACCCTCCACGACGAGCCGACTCGCCCGCTTCACGTCCCCGGTCAGGTCCGGCACGGACATGCAGCCCTCCCGACCCGGCTTCCATCGGGTCGCCTCGACCACCCGGGCGTTACACAGCACGAAGGTGCCGTGCACGGTGACCGCCTTCGGATGGCCCGTCACGTCGACGGCGAAGACCCGGGCGCCCACGCCGACCTGCGGCGCCGCCAGACCCACGCAGCCCGGCGAGACCCGCATCGTCGCCACCAGGTCGGCGGCCAACCGGATGATCTCCTCGGCGGTGGGATCGACGTCGCCTCCGGCCCGGCTCAGCACCGGGTGCGGGGCCGATACGACGGTCCGCACCTCACCCGCCACCGCCAGCGACTCCGGCGTCCACTCCCCCAGACCGGCGTACGCCTCGCCCTGCCCGTCGCTCACAGCAGATCCGGGTCTGCCGGCCGGAGGGTGACCTCGACCCCCACCTCGGCGGCCGTCCGGTGCAGCCTTTCGGTCAACGCCTCGACGACCCCCGCCGGCAGCTCGACCTCGGCCAACACCACGTAGAGCGAACCGGCCAGCCGGGTGCTCAGGTCGGTGACGTTGCCACCGGCGTCCACCAGCACCCGGGTCATCGCCGCCACGATGCCCATCCGGTCCGACCCGTGCACCGCCAGCACGTACGGCTCGCCGGCCGGCGCCACCTCACCGTCCGGCGTCACCGCGCGTACGGTCGCCAGAAGTTGCCCCTCGGTCGCCAGCGGCGCCAACGCCGCCCCCACCTCGTCGGCGGCCGGGCCGGTGCAGATGAGGGTCATCGCGAAATGCCCCCGCAGCCGGGTCATCGTGCTGTCGGTGAGGTTCGCGCCCAGCCGGGCCAGCACCTCGGCGACGTCGGCCACGATGCCCGGCCGGTCCCGGCCGATGACGGTGATCGCGAGCTCGTTCATCCGCGCATTCTGCCCGATCCGTCCACCAGCACGGCGACACCCTGCCCGAGCCGCCCAACCAGCGGGACCGGACCGCGTGACATCATCGACGACGCCATGACTCAACCCGATTTCGCCACACTGGTCAGCCGATGGTTCCAGCAGCACGCCCGTGACCTGCCGTGGCGGGAACCCGACGTGACCCCGTGGGCCATCCTGGTCAGCGAGGTCATGCTCCAGCAGACGCCGGTGGTCCGGGTGGTGCCGGCCTGGCACGCCTGGCTGGCCCGCTGGCCCGACCCGGCGGCGCTGGCGGCGGACACCCCGGCCGAGGCGATCCGCATGTGGGGGCGGCTCGGCTATCCGCGCCGCGCGGTCCGGCTGCGGGAGTGCGCGGTGGCCATCGTGGACCGGCACGGCGGCCAGGTGCCCGACCGGCTCGAACAGCTACTGGCGCTGCCCGGCGTGGGCACGTACACGGCACGCGCGGTAGCCGCGTTCGCGTTCGGGCAGCGACACCCGGTGGTCGACACCAACGTCCGACGGGTGGTCTGTCGAGCCGTGGCCGGTGAGCCGGACGCCGGCCCGGTCACCCGCCCGGCCGACCTGGTCGCCACCGAGGAACTGCTGCCCCCGGAGCCGGCCGCCGCCGCGCTGGCCAGCGCCGCCTTCATGGAGCTGGGCGCGGTGCTCTGCACGGCCCGCGCACCGCGCTGCACGGCCTGCCCGGTCGAGTCGGTCTGCGCCTGGCGGGCCTCCGGGCAGGAGCCACCGACCGGCCCCACCCGCCGCCCCCAGCGGTACGCGGGCACCGACCGACAGGTACGCGGACTGCTGCTCGGGGTGCTCCGGGACACCACCGGGCCGGTCCCGCACCAGCGCCTCGACCAGGTGTGGACCGACGACGTGCAGCGCGCCCGCGCACTGGCCGGCCTGGTGCAGGACGGACTTGTGGAGCCGGTCGGCGCCGACTCGTTCCGGCTCGCCGGCGACGGCCCGTCGACCCCCACCGCCAACCTGACCACCTGACCCGCCGGGCCTTCGGGCCCTCAGTGCTCAAGCCCCGCGCCCCACGCCCCACGCCCGGGCGTCAGATTGCGCTCGATCCTGGAGCTTGTCTCATCCTGTTTGGGCTGTTCAGGGGGGATTGACAGGCTGCGTGGAGTAGTCGCGGTGCTGGT
>NZ_JBNCKS010000039.1:0-70335 GCF_049841635.1 Micromonospora sp. DT44
GTTGCCTAGACAACGCCGATCATGGACGCCCTCGCGTCTACTTGCGGTCCCACATCCCTTGGAATCGATCATCTAGGACAGCCCAGAGAATCAAGTCGGTCAGACGGTGGGTGAGTACGGACCAGCCCAGCGGCTGTTCGGCGGTGTCGCGCCGGTCCACTTGTTCGGTGAGGACTGCGGCGAGGATGAGATCCGCCTCGGCGGCGTCGTCGAGTGCGGCGAGCAGGAGCGTGTTCGCGCCCAGCCGTCCGAGTTTGCCTCGGACGGCGATCGCCTGCCCGAGCGGTACCGCGGTGAATGGTCGACGCCCGGACTCCCAGCTCTGCACCGTCACGCGATCGACCTCTAGGTGCACGGCAAGCTGCTCCTGCGTGAGCGGGATGGATTCCCGGATCAGCTTCAACAGGTAGCCAGTCACTCCGCCGCGATCTGGCGCTGATCGTCCGCTACCCCTCATGCGCCATCCCTACGTTGACTCGTGGTCGACGTTCCGCCGTGAAACGAAGGCTGCGGCAGCCCATCTCGCCTGTTCAGTCGTACTGCGGGTGAGTCCAACCGACGCCGTCGTGATCGTAGCGTCGTAGTTACCGAATGTTCCAGATCCGGTCCCGTGGTGCGGGGTCGGCCGTGAAGTGCTGCCCGGCGGAGGAAGCCAGCGATGCGAGATAGGACATCACCAGGGCGACGAGTGACCTACGACGAGTACCTGTCCGCTGTCGCGATGACGCTGGCGCGACGCCACCGGCCAGCCTGGTCTTGGCCGGAGTGGAGGTGGATCTGTCGATGTGGGGCCGACCTGCCCTGCCGTATTAGGCACCGCATTCCGATCAACCGGGGGCACTGGCCCATCGAGGAGGAGCAGTGAGTAACGAGGTGGAGCGGCAACTCCTGGTCGTACGTCTACCTCAGAAAGACGGCCTGCGCAACGGCTGCCGGGTGTGGTGGTCGCGGCTCACGTCGTACCCATTCCGGCAGATGGATTGGGTAATCGGCCGGAGGGCGCGGTCCCTGGCGGCGGCGCTGCGCGGGGGGCGCGCATGACCACCCACGGCCCGGTACTGCCGATCTGGAGCTGCGGTGGCTGCGATGCGCCCTGGCCCTGCCGCACCCGGCAGCGCGAACTGCGCGCCGAATTCGACGACGCTCCGATCTCCCTGGCTCTCTACCTAGGTGCCCAACTGGTGCAGGCTACCCAGGACCTGGCCCACGTTCCCGCCGGCCGCCTGCACTACCGCTTCCTCGGGTGGACCCGATGAGCATCCTGCGGCCCGGCGACGAGAAGTTCCACTACAGCGACGGCTCGCACAAGTGGATCCCACCGGACCCGGACTACGACCGAAAGGTCTGGGACGAACAGGTCCGCCAACACAAGCACGGCCACCTCCGGAACGAGCGCCCCAAGGTCCGCATCCAGCGCCTCGTCTGACGGCAGCGAAGTGCCGCAATCGGCCAGCCGAGCCTCGATCCCGTTGTTTGCCCAGGGTCGAGCGGGATTCCTGAGGCGGCCCCGCCGCGACACGAGAGCCGACTCAGTCTGTTCCCGCAGCGTCCCTACGTGCGTCAAGGTCGTCTTGACGTGACGGCGATGTCAGGACTGGGTGCGGGTCCACTGCTGGTTGGTGCCGGTTCCGCAGGTGTACTGGGTGATGTCGGTGCCGTCCGCCGTGCCGCTGCTGACCACGTCCAGGCACTTGCCGCTGTGTCGGGCGCGCAGTTGGTAGTAGCTGCCGGTGGCGACCCACTGCCACTGCTGGTTGGTGCCCGTGCCACAGGTGTACTGGACGACGTTGGCGCTGTTGGCGGTGGAGGCGTTGGCGACGTCGAGGCACTTGCCGCTGTTCTGGTTGACGATCCGGAAGTAGCCGCTACCGGCGTCGCGGAACTCCCACTTCTGGTTCGCGCCTCCGTTCCAGGACCATTGTCTGACTTCGGCGTTGTCGCTGACGGACATGTCCAGCACGTCGACCACCGTGCCGCTGTTGCGGTTAATGATGCGGTAGGAGAGCGGCGCCTCTCCAGTGACGGTGCCCGCGGCGGCGTCGATGGTGATCGTGGAATACCAGGTCAGGCTCATGGTCGTGGCGGTGGGGAAGGCGATCGGCAACCACACGTACTGGGAGTCGTTGACCGGCCCGCCCCAGGCGCCGGCCCAGCGGTCGCCGAGGTAGAGGTAGCTCGTCGTCGACGTGCCCTGGATGGGGAGCACGAAGGCCGACTGGGAGCGGAAGGTGGTCGAGTCCCCGACGTTGGTCATGCCGGTCCACGGACCGGAAATGCTGGACGCCGTGGCGTACCTGGCCTGGTTCGGGCTCCAACCGGTCAGGCCCGAGGTGAGCAGGAAGTAGGTGCCACCGCGCTTGAACAGAGCCGGCGCCTCACGGTTGCCGTCGTTCCAGAAGTTGCCGACCAGCGTGGCCGCGGTGAGGTAGTCGGCGCTGAGGCGGTAGATGAGCAGGTCGCGGTTCTCGTCGCCAGCGGAGATCATGTGGGCGGTACCGCCGTCGTTGTAGAGCGTGATGTCCCGCGACATGTTGCCCAGCGGCCGGAAGCTGCCGTGGTAGGTGTAGGTGCCGTCCACGGTGGCCGAGGAGGCGACGGCGGCCCTGGCCTCGCCGTAGTCGGTGCCGTTCTCCTTGTGCATCCACATCACGTACCGGTTGGTGCTGGCGTTGTAGATGACCTTCGGCCGCTCGATGTTGGCCGACTGCAGTTCCGCCGCCGACGACTGGGTCAGCACGTTGTTGCGGAACTCCCAGTCGCGCAGGTTGGTGGAGCGGTAGACGGAGACCGCCCGGAACGTGTTGTTGGCGTCGCGGTTCTCACCGAACCAGTAGTAGTAGTCGCCGACCTTGAGAACCCCACCGCCGTGGGCGTGCAGCAGGTTGCCGGCGGTGTCGGTGAACTGCGTGCCGTTGGGGATCGTGACCGGCGCGGCCTGGGCCGGGGCGGCGGCCAGGGTGGTGACCGCGACGATCGCCGTTCCGACCAGGGTGAGCGCCGCCACCAGGGATGGAAGCAGTCTGTTGCGTCTCACTACGTTCGTCCTTCCGGGGGCGGGCGGCGACCGTTCATTAATGTACATCTATTTTTTTCGGTGCAGGTCGAGAACGGTCACCGGTGGCGCGGTGCCTCCGTGCTCACCACCGGCGCGGGCCCGGTGACGGTCGTCTTCGTCGCTGGTGACCGCTTCAGCACGGCGGCCTACCTGCCGCTGCTCACGGCCCTGGCGCGGCAGTACCGGATGGTGGCCGCCGACATCCTGGTCGCGAGCGGCGACCACGACGTGTTCCTGCCTCCGGCTCGCCTGCGCGCGGCGGCGGAACAGCGGCTTCATGCCGGCGTCGACATCGTCCCCGCCGCCGGTCACCTCGTCACCGACGAACACCCCGACACGCTCGCCGCGCTGGTGGAGTGGGTCGGCTGGTCGACTGAGCCGGGTCGTGGCGCGACGACCGGTCACGCGCGATCGGCGACCATCACCCGGCTGTGTGCCAGGGACGTGGTCCTGCGGATCGGCACGGACAGCTCTCGCGCCGTGTCGAGCAAGTCGTGGTCGCCGGTGACCGTGAAGCCGTGTCGGGCGAGCAACGCGGCCATGGCGGCCGGTGTCCAGGTCGAGCGCCACGGCTCGGTCGCCCAGAAGCTGCGCCGGCCGGTGGACGCCATCAGCACCCGTGCGACAAGCCGGCCCAGCGTCAGGGTCGTCCCGGGTAGTTGAAAGTTGACGACGAGGCGGCTCGTCGGGGCCGAGCAGGCGGCGAGCGCGGCGACCGTCGTGGCCACCTCTGTCGTGGTCAGGTACGGCACGACGCCCTCCCAGATCCACGTCGTCGGTTCGTCGGGGCGATGTCCGGCGGCTGCCAACGCGTCGGCGAGCAGGTCACGGCCGAAGTCCACCGCCACGAACGTCGGGGGAGTGCCGGGCAGCACCTCGGCGCGTTCGCGTTTGTCGCGTTGGCTGCTCGGTTGGTCGACCTCGAAGACCGCCCTGCCCACGAGCTCCGGCATCCGCCAGGCCCGACCGTCGAGCCCGGCTCCGAGGATCACCACCTGAGAGCTGCGGTGGGCGCGTACGGCGTCGTCGATCGCCACCGTGCGCGGCACGATCATCTCGGCGCAGGCCCGTACCGTCTCGAAGTCGACCCGTTGCCGCCACGACTGGGGCGCGGCATCGTCGCGTACCCATTGGACGGCCTCGCGTTCGTCGGCGCGGAGCAGGCGCATGGCTGTCGGGTCGGCGAACCGGCCGGGAGCGACCAGGCCATCCGCCGCCGCGCGGCCCTGGCAGACGAGCACCGCCGTGCGGCTCGCGGCTGGCGTCTTCGACATCGCTCGCGCTCCTGTCCGTATCGGCTTCGCGTGCGGACCGTGCCGCCGCGCGGAGCCATTTGACCGCACCCGATAGCCTTCGCGCCTATGGGCGCGATCAAACCATGGCACCTTGCGGTCCTGAGCCTCTGTTGTCTGCTTCCGTTCACGGCCGCAGTCGCCGGCGGAGTCTGGGCCGTACTCCGCAAGCGCAACCGACGCTGACTCCTGGTCATACGGTGGGTCAGCTTTCTGTCTCCTCGCTCTGACGTTGGACGTTCCGGTCTTCCTGCGCGTCGGCGACGTCTGGTGGGTCGAGGACGACGTGCTGTACGTCGAGCGAGACGAGGACGCGCCGCTGTTGTATCAAGGCCGCCTCGAATGGCGCCGAAGCGATAACTGGTGCCGTTGGGCATCGCCACGGGTGGCGCACGTACCCGTCCGCCGTTAGCCTCGGTCCCCATGACCAGCGGCGACGAGCACGGTCACCCCGAACCGCCGATCGCGGGCGACGAGACCGCCACCCTGCTCGGCTCCCTCGACCGGCAGCGCGCCACCCTCGCCTGGAAGACCGGTGGGCTCGACGCGGCCGGCCTGCGGGCGACGCTCGGCCCGTCGTCGATCACTCTGGGCGGGCTGCTCAAGCACCTGGCCCTGGTCGAGGACCTCTACTTCTCCTTGAAGTTGGCCGGGCGCTCACCGGGACCGCCGTGGGAGACCGTCGACTGGGACGCCAACCCGGGCTGGGAGTGGCGTTCGGCCGCCGAGGACACCCCGGAGCAGCTCTACACGCTGTGGCGGGGAGCCGTGGCGCGCTCCCGGGCCACCGTGGCCGAGTTGCTGGCCGACGGCGGCCCGGAGCAGTTGGCCCGGGGCGAGTGGCCCGACGGCCAGGTGCCCAGCCTGCGGCGGGTCCTGGTCGATCTCATCGAGGAGTACGCGCGGCACGCCGGGCACGCCGACCTGATCCGCGAGTCGGTGGACGGGCTCACCGGCGAGGACCCGCCCCGCTGAGCGCCACGGGAGCCGCCAGAATGGGCGCGTGCAGGACACCGTCGCCGTCGCGCTGATCACGTCACTGTCCACGCTGACCGCCGCCGCCCTGACCGGGCTGATCGCCGCCCGTAGCACCCGCCGGCAGCTCGCCCACCAGCTCACCATCGCCCGCGAGGAGAGCGCCGGCCGGGCCGCGACCCGGCGCGAGGAGTTGCGGCGCGACGCGTACGTCGGGTTCCTCGGCGCCTGTGACGCGGCGTACCGGCGGCTGGACCGGCGATGGGTCGAGCCGGGCGCGGACGCGGCGACGCCCGGCTACGACGAAACGTACGCGGCGATGCGCGCCGTGGACGAGGCGTACAACCTGGTGTTGCTCCAGGGCCCGGCGGACGTCGCGGCGGCGGGCCGGTCGGTGGTGGCCAGCCTGACGACGGAGTACGCCGAGCAGCGTCGGCTCGCCGCCGAGCCGGGCGACGCGGCGGCGGCGCTGTGCGACCGGCACCGGGAGCGGTGGCTCGCGGCCATCGAGGTACGCACGGACCGCCGCGTCGCGTTCGTCGACGTCGCGCGTCCCGCCGTCGACCGCGAGGGCTGACCGCGTGCCCCCTATGCTCGGGCGGAAACAGGGGGTGATCAAATGGATCTGTCCGGCATCGGCGCGGTGCTCTTCGACATGGACGGCACGCTGGTGGACTCCGACGCCGCCGTCGAGCGGGCCTGGGAGCGATGGGCGTCCGAGTACGCCGTCGAACCGGCGGCGGCACTCGCGATCGCGCACGGCAGACCCGCCGACCAGACGATCCGTCGGCTCCTTCCCGGGCTCGACGACGCGGCGGTCGCCGTGGCGGCGGCACGGCAGTTGGCGTTGCAGTACGACGACCTGTCCGACGTGACCGCCACCCCGGGCGCCCATGAGCTGCTGTCGACGTTGGCCCGGTCGGGGGTGCCGTGGGCGGTGGTGACCAGCGCCGACGTGCGGTTGGCCGAGGCCCGGCTCGGTGCCGCCGGCATCGCGCCACCGGTGTTGGTGACGGTGGAGGACGTCCGCGAGGGCAAGCCGGCGCCGGAGGGTTACCTCCGCGCCGCCGCGCTGCTCGACGTGCCACCGGCGCGCTGCCTGGTCGTCGAGGACGCCGAGGTCGGGTTGCGGGCCGGGCGCGCGGCCGGCGCGGTGACGGCCGCGCTCAAGGGCCTCGACGGCGACGTACGCCTGGACGACCTGGAGCAGTTGGCCCGCCAGTTCGAGGCGGCGACCACCGGGAGCTGACCGATCGGGCGTCAGCCGAGGCGGGCTGCCAGCCAGGGCAGCAGGGCGTCGGCCTGAGCCTGCTGGAACGCCCGTAGGGCGGGGATGCCGGGCGGCGGCGGGCGGCGGGCGCGGTCGGTCAGGAAGCCGGCCAGCCCGGCGTACACGCCGGTGATCGCGGCCGGGTCGACGTCGGCGGTGAGCGGCAGCCGGCGCAGCATCGCCTCGGTGTCGTGCCCGCCGTGCAGCCGGACGTTCACCAGCAGCAGCGCCGTGTCCAGCCAGGCGGGCCCCCGGCAGGCCCACGGCCAGTCGACCACGGTCACCGTTCCCGCGGCGTCGAACAGCAGGTTGTCGGCCCGTACGTCGACGTGGCAGAGCGTGTCCCCGGCGAGCGCGGCGACGCCCTCGTCGGCGGCCGCGCGCAGCTCGTCCAGGTGCGCGCGGGCCCACCGATCGAGTTGTGGCGGCGGGTCGGCGGCGACCCGGTGCCAGCCCGCGAAGTCCTCCGCCAGCAGTTCGGCGGCGGTCGGCACGTGCGCGACGGGGCTCGGGGTGAGCGCGACGGCCATCGCCTCCAGGGCGTCCATGACCAGGGTCAGCTCGTCGGACCGCCACGGGGTGCGCGGGTGGTGTCCGGCCACGTCGGAGAAGACCAACGCCACCCAGTCGCCGTCGTCGTGGCAACCCAGCAGGCGGGGCGTCGGCGCGGTCGCCGGGAGCGCGCCGGCGATGCGGGCTTCGGCGCGGTGCATGACCGGACTGTCCGGGTTCAACGCCGGGTTGACCGCCTTCACGAAGGCCCGCCGGCCGGTCGCGGTACGGACCCGGTCGGCGGTGCCCGGCGAGTAACCACCCGACTGGGAGACCGCCTCGACCACCCGGTCGCCGATGATCTCCTCGACCGCGGACCGTACCGTTGCCGGCAGATCACCCCAGCCGATCCGCCTCGCCGCCACCTGTGCCATCCCGCCACGGTGCACCCGCCCATCGCGGCGAACAACTCAATTCCGCCGCCGGAACGAGGCGCGGCCGGGGTGGCCATGGTGGACTTGTCGCCGCGATTGATCGAGAAGAAGGAGGCCGCGGTGGAGTTGACTCTGACGCCGATGACCGAGCCGGAACTGTCCCAGCGATGGGAACCCCTGGAGGTCGAGTACGCCGAGGACCTCGGCGCGCATCGCGGCCTGACCCCGCAGGCGGCCCGGGAGCGGTCGGCCGAGCAGCTCCGCGAGTTGCTGCCGGCGGGCGCGGCCACCGAGCGGGCGCTGTTGCGGGTGGGGCGGGTCGACGACACCGAGGTCGGCTGGATCTGGGTGGGCCTGCCGGCGAGCGCCGAGACCCGACAGGCCTGGATCTACAACATCGAGGTAAATCCGGCGCACCGGGGACGCGGACACGCACGACGGATGATCCAGCTCATCGAGGCCGAACTGGCTGAACTGGGCGTACCCGAGCTGGGGTTGAACGTCTTCGGCACGAACACCGTGGCGATCGGCCTCTACCGGAGCCTGGGCTTCGAGGTCACCGCCCAGCAGATGACGAAGCGGATCGACCCACCGAGCTGAACCGGGACTGTTCACCTGCCCAGCGGGAAACCCGCGCGGACCGCACCTGGGGAGGAGCGACGGATGACGCACGGCGCCGGACTGACCATCGGTGTGCTCGGCTCGTACGGTGGCCGGAACCTCGGCGACGAGGCGATCCTCACCGGCCTGCTCACCGATCTGCGCACGCAGGAGCCGAACGCCCGGATCATCGTCTTTTCCCGCCACCCGGAGCACACCCGGGCCGCGCACCCGGACGTCGAGGCGGTGCCGTGGGAGGGCGTCAGCCGTACCGACTCGGCGTTGGTGCTGGCCCAGCTCGACCTGCTGATCCTGGGCGGCGGCGGGATCCTCTACGACCGGGAGGCCCGCCGCTACCTGCGGGTCGTCCGGGTCGCCCAGGAACGCGGCCTGCCGCTGATCACGTACGCGGTGGGGGTCGGACCACTCAGCGACGCGGTCGACACCGGCATGGTCCGCGAGACGTTGGCCGGCGCCACCCAGGTGACCGTCCGGGACCAGGAGTCCCGGATGGTCCTGGAGGAGGCCGGACTGCTCAACCCGATCACGGTCACCGCCGACCCGGCGTTCCTGTTGCAGCCGGCCGACTTCCCCGCGCACCTGCTCAGCGAGGAGGGGGTGCCGGTCGGCAAGAGGCTGGTCGGGATCAGCGTCCGGGAGCCGGGACGGGCCGCCGAACGCCTCGACGTCGACGGCTACCACCGGCTGCTGGCCCAGATCGGTGACTTCCTGGTGCACCGCATCGACGCGTACGTGCTGTTCGTGCCGATGGAACGCGACGACATCCGGCACTCGCACGGGGTGCTGTCGCACATGGTCGCCGCGGATCGGGGGCGGATCCTGCACGGCACCTACTCGCCGGAGCAGGTGCTCGGCCTGATGCGCCACTTCGACCTGGCCGTCGGCATGCGCCTGCACTTCCTGATCTTCGCGGCGATGGTGGGTACGCCGTTCCTGCCGCTGCCGTACGCCGGAAAGGTCTTCGACCTGGCGCAGCGGCTCGGTGTGCCGGCGCTGCGCGGCGTGGAACGGGAGGTGGAGGGGCCGCTGCTGGCCGAGGTCGACCGCCTGTGGGACGAACGCGAGCAGCGCGCCGAGGCCACCGCCCGTCGGGTCGCGGAGGTCTGCGAGCAGGCCCGGGGCACCTCCGAGGTCACCCGTGGGGTGCTGGACCAGCTGCGCAGCCAGACCCTCACCCGGGCCTGATCGGCGCTCACACCGCCGGGCCGGTCCAGCGGTAGCGCCACTCGCGGGCCTCCTCGCGGGCGGATTCCAACTCGTAGATCTGCGCCTCGGCCAGCCCACCGGACCCGAGGTGGTGGTGGGTGAGCGGCGGGCGGCCGTTGGTGTCCAGCTCGACGGTCACGGTCTGCCCGTCCGCCGCGCCGCCGACGAGAAGAATCTGCACGGATGAGGCCATGCGCCCATCCTGCCCGTCGTGCGGCCACCTCGCAGCGGGATGCGGGGCAGCGCCGAGCCGGCCGGGTCGTTAGTGTCGGCGGATGGCAGAGCAGACCATCGATCCGACGCTCGGCCCGGTGCTCGCCCGCGTCGGCGACGAGCGCGCCGTCCTGGAGTCGTTCCTCGACTTCCACCGCTCGATGGTGGTGCGCAAGGTGCGGGGTCTGTCCGACGACGAGGCCGCCCGCCGGCTGGTGCCCTCCGCGACGACGCTCGCCGGGCTGGTCAAGCACCTGACCCTGGTCGAGCGGAACTGGTTCCCGGTGCTGCTGGCCCCCGAGCCCGGCGACGTCTACCTTCACTCGGCCCAGGACGCGAAAGCGAGCTTCACCCTCGACGAGCGGGACACGGTCGACGGGCTCGTCGAGGCGTACGAGCGGGCCTGTGACCGGTCCCGCGCGGTCGTCGCGCGTTTCGACCTGGACCACGTGGTGCCGCACCTGCAGCTCGGTGAGGTGTCGGTGCGCTGGATCCTGGTTCACCTCATCGAGGAGACCGCCCGGCACGCCGGCCACGCCGACATCCTGCGCGAACTCACCGACGGGTCGACCGGAGCGCTCTGAGCCCGAGCCCTCGACTCGTCGATCTTGCACTTTCTGTCCCGACGTAACGGGCATTACCACTCAGGTCGGCGACCGAAACCGCAAGATCGGTGCGAGCTTTCCGCGTGGGGCCGCCTATCCTGGGCGCGGGCGGCGACGAGGGGGAGTACGTGCTGGTCATCCACGGGCTGTGGCTGCCCGGCTCCGGGCTCGCCGTGTGGGCCGAGGACAGCGCCGCGCCGGTACCCGTCGCGCGCTCCGGCCGCCCTCCCCGGGAGCGCCCGCACCCGTTCGCCGCCGGGCACGCCGACCTGGTCACGGCCCTCGCCGACGCCGCCGAGCCGGCCCGCCCAGACACCGCGCTGCTCACCCTGCCCACCCGGGCGGGCACGCCGACCGACTCGCCCGAGCTGATCCGGACCACCGTCGCACCCCCGGCCCGCGGCCGGCTCGCCCTCGCCGCGTGGCGGGTGCCCACCCTGGTGTACGCCCCAGACGACGCCCTGCCCCTGCTCCGCGCCCTGGACGACCTGCCCGTGGTGTGCGGGGCGACCCTGCGGCACCTCGGCGAGCTGGCCGACTTCGCCGCCGACCTGGTGGCCCGGGGCCGCGTCCTGCCCGGCGTCAGCACCCCGATCGACACGACCGCCCGGGTGGTCGCCTGGGCGGTGTGGCGTCCGCTGCTGACCGGCACCGACGCCGGCTGGGCCCGCTCGCTGGCGCTGGCCCTACCGCCGGCCGCCCGCGCCGCCGCCGTCGACACCGAGGGCGGCGATGGCGAGCTGACCGCCGCCGACCTGGTGGCGGACGCGCTCGACGGGCTCACCGACGCCGCCGCCCGGGCCGCTCTCGCGAACACCACCCTGGCCCGGGGAGTGCGCCCGGCTGGGCCCGCGCCGGCCTGGCTGTCCGCGCTCGCCGGGCCCCGCCGCGACTTCACCGTCGACGAGGCGGCGCTGGACGTGCTGCGTACCGAGCTGGACGACTGGCAGCGCGACGCGGCCGGCGGGGCCGTGCGGGCCAGCTTCCGACTGGTCGAGCCGGCCCCCGACGAGGTCACCGAACCGATCCTGGCGACCCGCCCGTCCGGCGACAGCACGCCCGTCACCCCGACCGAGAGCGCGCGGTGGCGGTTGGAGTTCGGGTTGCAGGCCGCCGACGAGCCGGGCCTGCACGTCGACGCCGCCGAGGTCTGGCGGGCGCACCCGACCGGCCGTACGGGCAGCCCGCAGGAGACCCTGCTGGCCGAGTTGGGCCGGGCCAGCAGGCTCTGGCCCGACCTGGACGCCGCGCTGCGCACCGCCGCCCCCGAGGCGATGGAGTTGGACGTCGAGGGCGCGCACCGGTTCCTCAGTGAAGGCGCGCCGGTGCTGCACGCCGCCGGCTTCGGGGTGCTGCTGCCCTCATGGTGGCAGCGCCGGTCGGCGCGGCTCGGCGCTCGGCTGCGCGCCCGCAGCCGTACCGCGCCCGGCACGGTCGCCGGCACCGAGGCCGGCGTCGGGTTGGACGCGCTCGTCGACTACCGCTGGGAGATCGCGCTGGGCGACCAGCCGCTGTCGGCCGAGGAGTTGGCGGCGCTGACCGAGCTGAAGACCCCGCTGGTACGGCTGCGCGGCCGGTGGGTGGAGCTGGACCCGGGACGGCTCGCCGCCGGTCTGCGGCTGCTCCGCTCGGCCGGCGAGCTGACCGTCGCCGACCTGCTGCGCCTGGGGCTCACCGACGGCGAGGACACCGGCGCGCTGCCGGTGCTTGAGGTGAGCGCCGACGGCGCGCTGGGCGACCTGCTGGCCGGGGCGGTCGAACACCGGCTCACCCCGCTCGACCCGCCGCCGGGATTCGCCGGGACGCTGCGGCCGTACCAGCAGCGAGGGCTGGCCTGGCTGGCTTTCCTGCGGTCGCTGGGGCTCGGCGGGGTGCTGGCCGACGACATGGGGCTGGGCAAGACCGTGCAGATGCTCGCGCTGCTCGCCGGAGACCCGCCGGACGCCGGGCCGACGCTGCTGGTCTGTCCGATGTCGCTGGTCGGCAACTGGCAGCGGGAGGCGGCGAAGTTCACGCCGGGGCTGCGCGTGCACGTACACCATGGCGCGGAGCGCGCGCGGGGAGCGGAGTTCACGACGGCCGCGCACGGCGCGGACCTGGTCCTCACCACCTACTCGGTGGCCGCCCGCGACGCCGTCGACCTGGCCGGCATCGACTGGCACCGGGTGGTCGTGGACGAGGCGCAGGCGATCAAGAACGCCTCCACCCGGCAGGCCGAGGCGGTCCGCGCGCTGCCCGCCCGGCAGCGGGTGGCGGTGACGGGTACGCCGGTGGAGAACCGCCTCGCCGACCTCTGGTCGATCATGCAGTTCGCCAATCCGGGGCTGCTCGGTCCGGCCGCGACGTTCCGCAAGCGGTTCGCCGAGCCGATCGAGCGCAACGGCGACGCCGAGGCCGCCGAGCGGCTGCGCCGGATCACCGGCCCGTTCGTGCTGCGCCGGCTCAAGACCGACTCGTCGATCATCTCGGACCTGCCGGAGAAGCTGGAGATGGAGGTGGTCTGCAACCTCACCGCGGAGCAGGCGGCCCTCTACCAGGTGGTGGTCGACGACATGCTCGCCCGGATCGAGACCAGCGACGGCATCGAGCGACGCGGGCTGGTGCTGGCCACCATGACCCGACTCAAGCAGGTCTGCAACCATCCGGCCCAGTTGCTGCGCGACGGCTCCCCGCTGGATGGGCGCTCGGGCAAGCTGGCCCGGCTCACCGAGATCCTGGAGGAGGTGTTGGCGGCGGGGGAGCGGGCGCTGCTGTTCACCCAGTACGCCGAGTTCGGGGCGATGCTGCGCGGTCACCTGTCGGCGCGGTTCGGCCGGGAGGTGCTGTTCCTGCACGGTGGGCTCGGCAAGGCCGAGCGGGACGCCCTGGTGCAGCGTTTCCAGTCCGCCGACGGTCCGCCGCTGTTCGTGCTGTCCCTCAAGGCCGGTGGCACCGGCCTCACCCTGACCGCCGCCAACCACGTGGTGCACGTGGACCGGTGGTGGAACCCGGCGGTGGAGGACCAGGCGACCGACCGGGCGTTCCGGATCGGGCAGCGGCGACGCGTGCAGGTCCGCAAGTTCGTGTGCGCGGGCACGGTCGAGGAGAAGGTGGCCGCGCTGATCGCCGACAAGCGCAGCCTCGCCGAGCGGGTGGTCGGCACCGGCGAGCAGTGGATCACCGAGCTGTCCACGGGTCAGCTCCGGGACCTGTTCGCCCTGGAGGCCGGGGCGGTGGTGGAGTGAGCGAGTTCGCTGACTATGGCCGGCCCCGCAAGGTCGACGGAGGGCTGAAGGCGCGCAGCACCCGGGGCGCGATCGGACGGTCCTGGTGGTCCCGGCGCTTCCTGGAGGTGCTGGAGTCGTTCGCGCTCGGCACCCGGCTGACCCGGGGCCGGTCGTACGCGCGGGCCGGTCAGGTGCTCCGGCTCGACGTCACGCCCGGCCGGGTCACCGCCCAGGTGCAGGGCTCCCGGCCCCGCCCGTACGAGGTCTCCATCGCGCTGGCGGCGTTCCCGGAGGCGCTCTGGTCCCGGATCGAGGACGAACTGGCCGGTCAGGCCTTTTTCAGCGCCCGCCTGCTCGCCGGGGACCTGCCCGACGAGTTGGAGGAGCTGTTCGCCGCGGCGGGCGCCCCGCTTTTTCCCGCCGCCGTCGACGAGCTGACGCAGCGCTGCAACTGCCCCGACTTCGCGGTGCCGTGCAAGCACCTGGCCGCCACGTTCTACCTGCTCGCCGAGGCGTTCGACGCGGACCCGTTCGAGTTGCTGCACTGGCGTGGCCGATCCCGGGCGGACCTGCTGGACCGGCTGCGCGCCCGCCGCGCCGAGGCGACCGGCGCACCGGCGTCGCCCGCGCCATCCTCCATCGTGGACCCGGGCCCGTCGGCGGTCGACGTGCTGCCACCGGCGGGCGCGTCCCGGGCACTCGCCGGGTTGGCCGCCACGCCCGTCGCGGAGGCGGTGGACCGTTTCTGGACGGCGCCCGTGCCGCTGCCCGACCGGCCACCCCGACTGGCGACCGGGCCGGACCTCCTGCTGCGCCAGCTCGGTCCGCCGGCGCCGGCCATCGGTGGGCCGGGCCTGCTGGAGCGGCTGCGCCGCGCGTACCGGGCCTTCGGCCCGGGTTGAGCCGTCACGTCCAGCGGCGGCGGAACCGCCACATGATCGCCGCGTTGGCGACCAGCACCACCGCGCAGATCGCGCCGGCCAGCCGGCCGGCGAACACGGCCATCGCCGGGAGCGACGCCCACAGCACGATGGTCAACAACATCAGATAACGGCCCCGACGGGCCCGGACCCGATGGTCGAGCCGGGCGAAGAACGCCGGGTCGCTCTCCCGGAGCTGACGGGTGATCTGGTCGAACCTGCGCTGATCCTCTTTGCTGAGCATGGCGCTGCCTTCCCCTCACGCGTTCAGCGGTTCGGCGGCATACCCGCTGCGACGGCGGCTCACGCTCCTGCTCCTCCTACTTTTCCCCAGCGTGAGAGCACCTCACGTCCGGCTTATCCGAACCTTAAGTTTGCCTGTGGTGGTGAACAGCGGTGAACGTGGCGCGTAGGGCCGCGTGGTCCGATCCGTACCCGGCTGGCGCGCGTCCGCCCTGCTGGGAAGGTTGGAACCCGCCCGCGCCGACCCGTCGACCTTGAATGCCGTGGTGAGCGCTGTCTTAAGTGCCCTCACGGGCGTGTTCGGCCCGCCTTGAAGGCACCTGAGCGCTTGGTTACCTTGCCGTAGCAACCCCCTCAGGCAACAGTCGCCGCACCTGCCGCACCTGCCCGGTCGCAGCTTCCGGCGCTCATCAGAAATCGGGATTGGTACATGGCCGACCAGAATGTGCCACCACGTCGACCGCGGGACGACCGCGGCTGGGACGGACGCCAGCACCACACTTCGGACACGTACGGCGACCCCACCGCGTCCGCGTCGTACGGATACGACTCGCCCCACCCCTACCAGGGCGGCTACCCGGCGCAGGGCGACCCGCGCGAGCAGTACGTCGACGGGTACGCGTACAACGCACAGCCCGCCCCCGCCCCGCGTGGGCCGCAGTGGGTCGGCCCGGAGGGCCTCGGTCGTCCCGCCCCGTCCGGCCCGGCCGGCGTCGGACTGCCCACTCTGGACGACGACAACGAGCCGAGCCGCAAGGTCGGCCGGCGTAAGGCCATGGCCGCGCTCGGTGGCACCGCCGCCGTCGTGGCCGGTGGCGCGGCGCTCGCCATGACCCCGCAGTTCCGTGACCTCTTCGGTGACGAGGCGGCGGCCGACGCGACCGGCAGCACGGTGACCGACGGGACCGCGGCGCGCCCCAGCGGCCAGCAGCCCAGCACGGTGCGTACCTACACCGAGCAGAACGAGAGCTACATGGGCTCGCGCGCCGGTGAGGCGCTGAAGAAGAACGCGCCCAGCGGTGGCCGTACCTTCTCCGGCCCGGCCGCGGCCGCCGCGGCGACCGAGGTGACCGTCAAGACGGTGCTCGCCAAGGACCCGATCCTGCACCTGGCCCGGCGGGCCACCTTCGGGGCGACGCCCGCCGTCGTCGCCGACATCAAGAAGCAGGGCATCGACGCGTGGATCCGCACGCAGCTCGACCCGGACAAGATCGAGCCGAGCAAGGCCGAGCTGAAGCTCGCCGAGCTGCCCACCCAGTCGCTCTCCGTGCAGCAGCTCCGTGACCAGCGGGACAAGCTCAACGACCAGGGCGCCCAGCCGGAGCGGGAGGTGGTCGACGCCACCCTGGCCCGGCAGATCTGGTCGAAGCGTCAGCTCTTCGAGGTGATGGTCGACTTCTGGAACGACTTCCTGCACGTCGCCGCCGACTTCGACGGTGGGGAGGTCTACCGGACCTCGTTCGACAAGGACGTCGTGCGCAAGCACGCGCTGGGCAGCTACCCCGAGATGCTGGTCGCGGCGAACAAGCACCCCGCGCTGCTGATCTACCTGAACCAGAAGGACTCCCGCAAGGACGCCATCAACGAGAACCTCGCCCGGGAGAACCTCGAGCTGTACTCGGTCGGCGTCGACGGCGGCTACAAGGAGGGTGACGTCCGGCAGGCCGCCATGCTCCAGACCGGCCGTGCCGTCGACGACAAGGGCCAGTACGTCCTGCGCGTCAACCAGCACTACATGGGCAAGGTGAAGATCCTCGGCTTCACCCACGCCAACACGTTCAGCATCAAGGACGTCAACAACCCGACGGCCAAGGAGATCGCCGCCGTCGACGCGGCGATCGACAAGTACATCACCTACATCGCGCTGCACCCCTCGACCGCGAAGTACGTGGCGCAGAGCCTGGCGACCCGGTTCGTCTCGGACACCCCGCCGAAGTCCCTCGTGGACCGGCTGGCCAAGACGTACAGCAGCAACAACGGCATGATCAAGCCGGTGCTGATGACGCTCTTCAGCTCGTCGGAGTTCTGGGCGGCCGTGGGTCAGAAGGTCCGCCGGCCCATGGAGTACCTGGTCGCCACGTACCGCACGCTGGGCGTCTTGCCCGAGGCGTCGGCGAAGAACAACAACGGCGACAACAAGCGCACCCCGTTCGCCCGGGGCCTGCGGCAGATCCACGACAAGCTGCGCGAGCTGGGCCAGTACCCGATGGGTCAGCCCACCCCGGACGGCTACCCCGACGTCTACGTCGCGTGGACTTCGGCGGGCACGATGGTCAACGGCTGGAACGAGGCCGGCGAGATCGTGGCCGGTTACCGCACCGTCTTCACGTACACCGCGCCGGACAAGCTGGTCAAGGCGCCGGCCACCGCCGGGGCGTACGTGGACGCGCTGTCCCTGCGGCTCGTGGGCCAGAAGCTGAGCACCCGGGAGAAGAACCTGATCCTCGGCGTGGCCGGTGTGGCGGCGACCGCCAAGGTCGACGCCACGTTCAACGGGGCCGTCACCGCCGTCGCGCGGGCGGTCCTCGCTTCCCCCCAGCACCACCTCCGGTGAGGCACCCGATGGAGAAGACTGTGTACAACTCTTTCCCCCTGCACCCCGAATGCCCCGACGTGCGACGGCTGGCCGACAACCCGGCCGAGGCGCTGCTGCGCGCCGAGGCCGACCTCGTGGCCGCCGAGAACGCGGCCGAGGCCGACCGCTACCGCCGGCTGGAGGACCTGGAGGAGGCCCAGCAGGACGGGCGCGGCGTCACCCGACGGACGTTCGTCGCCGGTGCCGCGGCCACCGCCACCGCGCTGGCCACCTCCCAGTTCGTCACCACCTCGGCGTCGTTCGCGGCCACCAAGACCGGCACGCTGATCCACGTCTTCCTCTACGGCGGTCTCGACGGGCTGAGCCTCGTCGCGCCGGACGGCGACGCGGTGCTCGCCAAGGCCCGGCCCGACCTGCTGCTCGGCAACGACTCGCTGGCCCTGAGCCGCGGCTTCAAGCTGACCAGCGCGTTCAAGCCGCTGGAGAGCTTCCTCAAGGCCGGTCAGCTCGGCTTCATCCCGGCGGTCTCCGACGAGCGGCTGTCCCGCAGCCACTTCCAGGCCGCCGACGCCTGCAACCTGGGCGGCCTGCCCAACGAGACCGGCGGCCGGGGCTGGCTCGACGGCCTGGTCGACAACCTCGGCAAGGGCACCGCGTTCCGCAGCGTCGGCATCGGCAGCACGCTGCCCCGCTCGCTGGTCGGCAACAACGGCGCGCTCTCGCTCAACAGCGTCGGCTCGCTGCGCCTCAACGGCGACGACAAGTTCCGGGCCGCCACCGAGAAGGCCATCAAGGGGCTCTTCACCGGGATCAACCACCCGGTGGAGGAGGCCGTGCAGGAGGGCATGGGCGCGCTCGCCACCGCCCAGAAGCTCGCCGCCAAGCCGTACCAGCCCGCCGCGGGCGTCAAGTACGAGGGCGTCGGCAACGCGTTCCAGCAGCTCGCCCAGCTCATCAAGGGCGGCGCCAACGTCCGGGTCGCCACCGTCGGCATGGGCGGCTACGACACCCACGAGAACCAGGGCACCCAGAGCGGTGGTCAGCTGCACCGCCGGCTGAACGAGCTGGCCAGCGCCATGGCGGCGTTCTTCACCGACCTCGGCCCGCAGGCCGCCGACGTGACGATCATGGTGTCCAGCGAGTTCGGCCGCCGGGTCGGCTCGAACACCGGCGGCACCGACCACGGCCACGGCGGCGTGGTCACCGTCCTGTCCGGCAAGAAGCTGGCCGGTTCGCTGCTCGGCACCTGGAACGGGCTCAGCAAGTTGGACTCCGGCGACGTGCCGGAATACAACAACATGTTCAACGTCTACGGCTCCCTCGCGCAGGGCCGCTTCGGGCTCACCAACGCCGAGGTGCAGAAGGTGTTCCCGCGCATGAAGTACGCCCCCATGAAGCTGTACGCGTGACGTACCCGGGCACACACGCCGCCGGCCGCCGCACCGGGACCTCGTCCCGGCACGGCGGCCGGTCGGCTGCTCCCGTGCCCCCGCAGGTCCCGGACCGGCGCGGACCCGGCGGCCGGCGCTTGCTGGCCGTGCTGCTGCTGGTCGGGCTGCTGGCCAGCGTGCTGCCGTGGTGGCTGGGCACCCCCGCCGGGTCGCTGCGCAGCACCGCCGCGACCCTCACCGCCGGCGGCCGGATCACCGGCCTGATCGCCGGTTACCTGCTGCTCGTGCAGGTGCTGATGATGAGTCGTCTGCCGGTGCTGGAACGGTGGATCGGCGGCGAGCAGATCGGCCGCTGGCACCGTGACATCGGCGCGACGCTGCTGGTCACCGTGCTGGCGCACCTGTCGTTGATCCTCGTCGGGTACGCCGACCTGCGGAACCACTCGGTGTTCGCCGAGGTGGGCACGCTGCTCGGCAGCTACGAGGACATGCTCTCGGCCTTCGTCGCCACCGGCATCATGATGGTTATCGGGTTCAGCAGCGTCCGGGCCATCCGTCGGGCGCTGCCCTACGAGCTGTGGCACCTGCTGCACCGGTCGAGCTACCTGGTGCTGCTGCTCGGCTACGGGCACCAGTTCAGCCACGGCGCGCAGCTCTACAAGCCCGGCCCGGTACGCACCGGCTGGATCGCGCTCTACCTGCTGGTGGTCGCCGCGCTGCTCTGGGGGCGGGTGATCGCGCCGCTGGCGTTCAACCTGCGCTACAAGCTGCGCGTCGCCGACGTGGTCGCCGAGAGCCCCGACACGATCTCCGTCTACCTGACGGGCGAGCGGCTGGGCCGGCTCGCGATGCTCGGCGGGCAGTACTTCCGCTGGCGTTTCCTCAGCCCCGGTTGCTGGTGGCAGTCGCACCCGTTCTCCGTCTCCGCCGCCGCGAACGGTCGCTGGCTGCGGCTCACCGTCAAGGTCGTCGGCCGGCACACCGCCGACCTGCGCGACCTCGAACCGGGCACCCGGGTGTGGGCGCAGGGCCCGTCGGGCACCTTCACCGCCGCGCACCGGGTGCGCGAACGGGCGCTGCTGATCGCCGGTGGCAGCGGCATCACGCCCATCCGGGCCATGCTCGAGGAGCTGCCGCCGGGCGCGGCCCTGATCTACCGGGCCCGCACCCCCGCCGACGTGCTGCTCAGCCGCGAGCTGGACTGGCTGGCCCAGGAACGCGACACGTCGATCTGGTACGTCATCGGCTCCCGCGACGACCCCGGCCCCCGCCAGCTCATGAGCCCCGACGGGCTGCGCCAACTGGTACCCGACGTGGCACGACGGGACGTCTACCTGTGCGGACCGTCCGGGCTCGTCGAGCAGTCGGTGCGCGCGCTACGCCGCGCCGGCGTGCCCCGCCGGCAGATCCACCTGGCCACCTTCGAACTGTAGGAAGGCATCGCATGCGTCGCGCGTTGCTCGCGATCACCGGCCTGGCCGCCAGCACCACCGCCCTGGTGGTGCTCAAGGGCTCGCCGGGCACCACCCAGGTCGCCCAGAACCTGCCGACAGCGCAACCGGTCAACCCCAGCGGACCGGGCGTCGACCCGAGCGTCGCCCCGGCCGCCGACCCCTCGGGTGCGGCGCCGAAGCCGTCGGAGACCGCCGACGCGTCGGTGTCGCCCAAGCCCGGCAAGACCACCACCCGGCCGTCCGGCACGAAGACCACCGCGAAGGCGCCGACCGCGCCGAAGACCACCAAGCCGCCCCAGTCGACCACCCGCCGGATCACCGGGCCGGAGGTGGACACGGCGGAGGACTACGGGTACGTGCAGGTGCAGATCGTCGTCTCCGGCAACAAGATCGTCGACGCGACAACCCTGTCGCTGCCCAGCGGCGGCGAGTCCGACATTCACAGCGGCGACGTCCGCAGCGCCTACAACGGCAGCGGCGGCGAGGTGGTGAAGAAGCAGAGCGCCAACCTCAACACCGTCTCCGGCGCCACCGCCACCAGCAACGCGTACAAGACCTCCCTGCGGGCCGCCATCGAGCAGGCGTTCTGACGTGCCGGCCGCGATGACCCGGCCCGGGTTGTGCCGGGTCGAGCACATCATGGGTACGACGATCACCCTGGACCTCGCCGACGACCTGCCCCCAGCGCGTCTGCGGGAGCTGGCCGACGACGTCTTCGCCTGGATGCACGAGGTGGACGCCCGGTTCAGCACGTACCGGCCGGACAGCGAGGTGTGCCGGTTCGACCGGGGCGAGGTGCTGCTCTCCGAGGCGTCGGCGGACCTGCGCTTCGTGCTGGAGGCCTGCGCCGACCTGTGGGGCGTCACCGACGGGTTCTTCGACGCGTACGCCACCGGCCGGCTCGACCCGTCCGGCTACGTGAAGGGCTGGGCGGCGCAGGTCGCCTCCGACCGGCTCCTCGCCGCCGGGGCGGCGAACCACTGCGTCAACGCCGGCGGCGACGTCCGCGTACGCGGCTTCTCGCCCACCGGCGAGCCGTGGCGCATCGGCATCCGGCACCCGTGGGACGAGATGGCGACCTGCCTGGTGCTCGCCGGCACCGACCTGGCGGTGGCCACCTCCGGCGTCTACGAGCGGGGCCGGCACGTGCAGGACCCTCGCCGGGGCGCGCCGGCCACCGGACTGCGCTCGGTGACGGTGGTCGGCAGCGACCTGGGTGTCGCCGACGCCTACGCCACCGCCGCCCTGGCCATGGGCGCGGCGGGAATCGGCTGGCTGGACCGGCTGACCGACCACACCTACGCGGTAGTCACCGACGACGCCCGCCAGTTCCACTCCGCCGCCCTCCCGCAAACGGCCTGACCGCCCCGCCCCTTCTTCCGCGATCTTGCGGTTTCGGTTGCCGATCCGCCCCTTGTGAGGGGGAATGCCGCGACACAAAGTGCAAGATCGACGAGGTGGTCGGTGGGGTGACGGGGGCGGGTCTAGCGGAGGGGGCGGTGGGTGGTGGCGGGGCGGGTGCCGGTGGGGCGGGGGCGGCCTGGGCGCGAGCCGGTTGGGCGGGTGCCGGCCCAGCGGTGCCCTCGTTGGCCGCGCCGGGGCGGCTCGGTGCCGCCGGGATACGGCGACCGGTCGTGTGTGGACATCGTTCCCCCGTTCGTGGCGCGCGTTCGCGCGGTCACCTGCTCAACGAGGACCGGTGGCCCGGCGACGCTGTCGGTCACCGGATCGGATCGTCGGCCGGCCCCGGCTCACCTTCCCCGGCGGGGCAGCGGCAGGTGCCCGGGGAGCAGGTCGTGGGTGAGCGTCACCCCGCTGGCGCGCAGCGCCTCGATCAGGGTGTTCTGCACCAGGTACGAGTCGGGGAGCTGCCAACGGGCCTGCTCCGGCGCGACCGCCCAGCGGACGGTCCCCTCCGGCAGCCGGGTCGGCGGCGCGGGAATCCACGAGCCCGGCCCGTGCCGCACCACGTGGAAGCAGTGCTCCAACTCGGGCCGCAGCGGGTCACCGGGACGCACCAGGAACATCCACCGGCCGGTGGGGGTGACCAGCACGGGCCCGCGTACGCCGGTGCCGGCCGGGTGGGTCTGCACGGCGTCGAGCACGTGCCGGCCGAGGTGCGCCGGCACCTCCAGCACGTCGAAGGTCCGCCCGGTGGGCAGCAGCACACCGTGTGGGCGGGTACGCCACCAGGTGGCCACCCGGGCCGGGTCGGTGGTGGCGGCCAGCTCCCAGTTCTCCAGCGCGGGGTGGCAACCCACGGTGGGGCAGCCGGCCCGACCGCACACGAACCTGCTGCGGGCGAGACAGGCGCCGGGCGTCACCTCCCACCCGTGTGCGGCGTACCGGATGGCGACCCGGCGCAGCCGGACGCGTTCCAGCGGCGACAGTTCGACGACCCGTGGTCCGACGTTCCCCCACATGTGTGCCATCTCCTCTCGGTCGGGCCCGGCGGACGCCAGGTCGCAGTTCGAACGCCGTCACTGCCGTAACCCACGATCGTTGAGGTTGACGAACGGCTCGTGCAACTTGGACGAAAAGTACGAGGACTGGCTTTCCGGCTGACGTACAGGCTGTGCGACCAGCGAAAACTGCAAGACGAACGACTGATCGCCGCACCCGCGGACAGCGCCCCGCCCTTCGGCGGTGGCAGGGGAGGGATGGGGAGATGGACGAGCTACCCATTGGCCGGCGAGTGGCCTACTGGCGGGGGCGGCGCAAAATGTCGCAGCAGGTCTTCGCGGACCGCCTGGGCAAGTCGAAGAGCTGGGTCGACAAGGTCGAGCGGGGCGTCCGCCGGCTGGACAAGTTCTCGGTCCTCTACGAGATCGCCGACATCCTCCAGATGGACGTGCAGCTGCTGATGGGCCGCGACCCGGAGCGGCGTACGGACGCCTTGAACTGCATCGACCAGATCGAGGTGCAGGAGATCCGGGCCGCCCTGGAGCGATACGACTCGATGAGCGCGTACTTCGACGCCGTGCCGTACCCGCCCCCGTTGGACGACATGCGCAAGGCCGTCAACCACGCCTGGCTCACCTACCAGTACGGCCGCTACGGGATGCTCACCCGCGCGCTGCCCAAGCTGCTGCGCGACGCGCAGGCCGCCGACGCCGCCTACAGCGGGGCGCAGGCGCCGGAGGCGGCGCACCTGCTCGGGCAGGTCTACCAGATCGCCTCCTCGGTGCTGCGCAAGCTCGGCGAGTTCGAGCTGGCCTGGCTGGCCGCCGACCGGTCGATGGCGGTGGCTCAGCGCGCCGACGACCCGCTGCTGGCCGGCATCGCCACCACGCGGGTCTGCAACGCCCTGGTCGCCATGGGCCGGGCCCGGCCGGCGCTGGAGCTGAACGTGCAGATCGCCAACCGGCTGGCCCCGGGCGGCGGCAACGACGTCTCACCGGCCCGGCTGTCCGTCTACGGGATGCTGCTGTTGCAGGGGGCCATGGCGGCGTCCCGGATCGGCGACTCGGCCAGCGTCGACGATCTGATCAACTGCGCGCAGGAGGCCGCCACCCTGCTCGGCGGCGACCACAACCACTACTGGACGTCGTTCGGCCCGACGAACGTCGAGCTGCACCGGGCCGCCGCCGCCGTCGAGCTGGGCGACGGGGGCCGCGCGGTGGAGGTCCACCAACTGCGCATCGCCGAGCCCGACTTCAACGCGCTGCTGCCCGAACGCCGGGCCCACCACCTGCTCGACATCGCCCGCGGGTACGCCCAGATCGGCGACGTGGCCAACGCCGGCGAGATGCTGCTGCTCGGTGACCGGCTCGCGCCGTCGGAGATCCGCTGCCGACCGATCGCCCACGAGGTGATGTCCGACGTCCTTCGTCGCACACGGGGTGCGCCACCTTCTCCGGTAGCGGAGTTGGCTGAGCAGATGGGAGTTGGGGTATGAGCGCGGAGCCGGTGTGACGACCGGCCAACCACACACCAGCGAGCACCGTGCGGTGCTCTACGTCATCGCCTGCGGTTCGCCGTTGGCCCGTCACGTCGGCCGCCTGGTCGAGTTGGCCCAGGCCGACGACTGGGACGTCTGCGTGATCACCACGCCGGACGGCGCGAAGTTCGTCGACCAGACGGCCCTTCACCGACAGACCGGCCACCCGGTACGGACGCACTACAAGAACCCCGGCGACCCGGACGTGCTGCCGCCCGCCGACGCCATGGTCGTCTGCCCGGCGACCGTGAACACGGTCAACAAGTGGGCCGCCGGCATCGCCGACACCCTCGCGCTCGGCCTCCTCGTCGAGGCGCAGGGCAAGGGCATCCCGATCGTCGCCGTGCCGTACACCAACGTCGCGATGGCCGCCCACCCGGCGTTCCGGGCCGGCGTGGCCCGGCTGGCGGACTGGGGGATCACCGTGCTCTTCGGTGACCACGTGGTGGCCCTGCACCCACCCGGCACGGGGGAGCAGCACATGCACGCCTTCCCGTGGGCGATGCCGCTGGCCGCCCTGCGCACCGTCGCGTACCGCGCCGCCTGAGCCTGCCCGCCGGCCCCGGCGCGTCGGCGGCGCTGCCGCACCGGCGGCCGCACGGCGTCGCCAGTTCGCGGCCGCCGAAGGCCGGCCGGACCGTCGGCCGGCGCGGCCGGGGCCGGGTGTCACCGCCTGCGGGCCTCCGCGCCGGTAAGCTGGCCCGCCGTGAGCACAAGCCGATCCGCCCCCACCGTGAGCGACGTGGTGGCCGAGATGGAGCGCCGCTATCCGCCCGTCTGGGCGCAAGAGTGGGATCGTGTCGGCCTGGTGCTCGGTGAGCCGACCGCCCCGGTCCGCCGGGTGCTGTGCGTGGTCGACGTGGTGCCCGAGACGGTCGCCGAGGCGCTCGCCGTCGAGGCCGACATGATCGTCGCGCACCATCCGCTGCTGCTGCGCGGGGTTTCGTCGGTCGCGCCGACGACCGTCAAGGGGCGGATCGTCCACGACCTGATCCGGGCCGGCGTGGCGCTCTACGCGGCGCACACCAACGCCGACGTGGCCTCCCCGGGCGTCTCCGACGCTCTCGCCGCCCGGTTCGGCCTGACCGGGCTGCGCCCGCTGCAACGGCCCGCGTCCGGCTCTCTCGCCCACGGTGACGACCGTGGATTCGGCCGGATCGGCGACCTGCCCCACCCGATGACCCTCGCCGAGCTGACCCGGCACGCCGCCGCCGTGCTTCCCGTCACGTCCTGGGGAGTTCGCGCCGCAGGCGATCCCCGGCGTATGGTTCGTATCCTCGCCGTCAGCGGCGGGTCGGGAGACAGCTTCCTCGGCGCCGCGACCGCCGCCGGGGTGGACGCGTTTCTCACCTCCGACCTGCGGCACCACCCGGCCGGCGAGCACGTCGCCGCCGATGGTCCCGCCCTGATCGACGCCGCCCACTGGGCGACCGAACGACCGTGGCTGGACGACCTGGCCGCCTTCCTGCGGGAGGCGCCGGGCGTCGAGACGCTGGTGTCCGACCTGGACACCGACCCGTGGACCGTGCACGCCGCCGCACCCGTTGTGGACGACAAGGAGCCCGACCGTGAAGGCTGACCCCCAGGTCCAGCGCCGCCTGCTCGACCTTCAGGCGCTCGACACCAACCTCGCTCAGCTCGCGCACCGCCGCCGGTCGCTGCCGGAGCGGGCCGAACTGGAGGCGCTGGCCCGGGAGCTGTCGTCGCTTGAGGACGAGCGGGTACGCGCCCAGGTGGCGGTCGACGACCTGGACCGGGACATCGCCCGCCTGGAGAAGGACGTCGAGCAGGTCCGCGCCCGCAAGGAGAAGGACCAGAACCGGCTCGCCGCCGGCACCGGCCCGGCCCGGGAGTTGGAGGCGCTCCAGCACGAGCTGGCCTCACTGAACCGGCGTCAGGGTGACCTGGAGGACGCCGAGCTGGAGTTGATGGAGCAGCGGGAGACCGCCCAGGGCGTCCTCGACGGCGTGGAGCAGCGGTTGGCCGACGCCCGGGAGAAGCGGGCCGCCACCGAGCAGCGCCGGGACGACGCGCTGGCCGAGATCGCCAAGGACGAGGAGTTCAAGCGGGGTGCCCGGCAGCCGCTCGCGGCCGACCTCCCCGCCGAGCTGGTCACCCTCTACGACAAGATCCGCGAGGACACCGGGCTGGGCGCGGCACTGCTCACCGCCGGCCGCTGCGGCGGCTGCCGGCTGGAACTCTCCGGCGCCGACCTGGCCCGCATCCGCAAGACCGCCCCGGACGAGGTGGTCCGCTGCGAGGACTGCCGGCGGATCATGGTCCGTACCAACGAGTCGGGCCTGTAGGTCGTGGCGCCGCGCGTGGTCGTCGTCGAGGCCGACGGCGGGTCCCGGGGCAACCCCGGACCGGCCGGCTACGGCGCGGTGGTACGTGATGCGGAGACCGGCGAGGTGCTCGCCGAGCGCGCCGAGTCGTTGGGTACGGCGACCAACAACGTCGCCGAGTACCAGGGACTGATCGCCGGTCTGCGGGCCGCCGCCGAGCTGGACGCCTCCGAGGTGGACGTCCGGATGGACTCCAAGCTGGTGGTCGAGCAGATGTGCGGCCGGTGGCAGATCAAGCACCCCGGCCTGCGCCCGCTCGCCGCGCAGGCGGCCGCGCTGGTGGGCCGCTTCGGCGCGGTCCGCTTCACCTGGATCCCGCGCGAGGAGAACCGGCACGCCGACGCGCTCGCCAACGCCGCGATGGACGCCGCCGCCGGCCGACCCACCCCAACGGCGTCCCCGAGCGCACCGGCGTCGGCCAGCGCGCCGGCCGCCGGCGCGTCGACCGGCAGCGATCCGGCGACCGCGCCGGCCTCCTGGGAGCCGCGTCCGAGCTTCACGGCCACCCGGCTGATCCTCGTGCGGCACGGCGAGACCGCGTACACCGAGCAGGGCCGCTACTCCGGCCGCGGCGACGTGCCGCTCTCCGAGCGCGGCCGGGCCCAGGCCGCCGCCACGGGCACGCGCGTGGCCGCGCTGGCCCCGTCCGTCGCGGCCGTGCTCAGCTCACCCCTTTCCCGGTGTACGGCCACCGCGGCGGCGATCGCCGACGCGATCGGCGACGTGCCGGTCCGCACCGAGGCCGACTTGATCGAGTGCGACTTCGGGCAGTGGGAGGGGCGCACCTTCGCCGAGGTACGCCAGCAGTGGCCGGGGGAGATGGACGCCTGGCTCGCGTCGCCGCGGATCGCCCCGCCGGGCGGCGAGTCGTTCACCCACGTCGCCGAACGGGTTCACCGGGTCGTCAACGCGCTGCCGAAGGCGTACCCCGGAGAGACCGTGGTGGTCGTCTCGCACGTCTCGCCGATCAAGCTGGCGCTGCGCGACGCCCTCGCCGCCACCGACGGCTTCCTGCACCGGCTCTTCCTGGACGCGGCCGGCATCTCGGTGCTCGACCTGTGGCCCGACGGCGGCATCGCCGTCCGCACGGTCAACGACACCGCGCACCTACCCGCCGCCTGACCAGCGCGCCCCCCGCCGTTCGGCGCAGCCGATGCGCCGTTCGGCGCAGAGCCGTCCGCGCCCTGATAGTGACGGCGGTCACAGAGTCGTAGCCTCCGGCCGTTACATCGAGTGCCTCGACTCCCCGGAGGTGTGTCAGATGGCTGCACCCGAACCGGAGGCGCCTACCACGGCGCCATCCAGGGCGAAGGACCACAGCCCCTGGAACTGGTTGCTCCTGATCCCCATCGTGGTGCCGCTGATCCCGGCGTTCTTCAACAGTGACGCGCCCCGGATCTTCGGATTCCCGCGCTACTACTGGCTGCAACTGGCCTGGATCCTGCTCGGCGTCGCCACCACGACGTTGGTGTACCAGATGACCAAGAAGCGGGGGACCCGCTGATGTGGCGCGACCATCTCACCGAGATCATCGTTTTCTCGCTGCTGTTCCTGCTGGTCAGCGCGATGGGCTTCGTGGCCGCCCGCTGGCGCGCGCCGAAAGACATGGCGCACCTCGACGAGTGGGGCCTGGGCGGGCGCAGCTTCGGCGGCTGGATCACCTGGTTCCTGGTCGGCGGCGATCTCTACACGGCGTACACCTTCGTGGCGGTGCCGGCCCTGATGTTCGGAGCCGGGGCGGCCGGGTTCTTCGCCGTGCCGTACACGATCGTCATCTACCCGCTGGTCTTCCTGGTGCTCATCCGCCTCTGGTCGGTCTCGCACCGGCACGGCTTCGTCACCCCGGCCGACTTCGTCCGCCGGCGGTTCGACTCGCCCGTACTGGCGCTGCTGATCGCCATCACCGGGATCGTCGCCACCATGCCGTACATCGCGCTGCAACTGGTGGGCATCGAGGCCGTACTCAAGACGATGGGCGTGACGGGTGACAGCACCCTGGCCCGGCACCTGCCGATCATCATCGCGTTCGCCATCCTCGCCGCGTACACCTACCAGTCGGGGCTGCGCGCGCCCGCGCTGATCGCGTTCGTCAAGGACAGCCTGATCTACATCGTGATCCTCGTGGCGGTCATCTACCTGCCGTACAAGCTCGGCGGTTGGGGCGACATCTTCGACGCGGCGGACGCGAAGTTCCAGGCCTCACCCAACCCGAACGACGGCATCCTGCTCAACAGCAACAACCAGTTGCAGTACGTCACACTGGCGTTCGGCTCGGCGCTGGCCCTGTTCCTCTACCCGCACAGCATCACCGGCGTCCTGGCCAGCCGGAACCGTGACGTGATCAAGCGCAACATGTCGGCGCTGCCCGCGTACAGCCTGCTGCTCGGGTTGATCGCGCTGCTCGGCTACATGGCCATCGCGGCCGGCGTGAAGCCGCTGCCGGGGGCTTCGGCCGGCAGCGTGGACAACAACACGATCGTGCCGCTGCTGTTCGACCAGCAGTTCCCGGACTGGTTCGCCGGCGTCGCGTACGCGGCCATCGGCATCGGCGCGCTGGTGCCAGCGGCCATCATGTCGATCGCGGCGGCGAACCTGTTCACCCGCAACATCTACAAGGAGTACCTGAAGAAGGACGCCTCCCCGGCCCAGGAAGCGAACGTCTCGAAGATCACCTCCCTGGTGGTCAAGGTCGGCGCGGTCGCCTGCATCGTCTTCCTCGACCCGCAGTTCTCGATCGACCTCCAGCTCATCGGCGGCGTCATCATCCTCCAGACGCTGCCGGCGGTGGCCCTGGGTCTCTACACCCGCTGGTTCCACCGCACCGCCCTGATCGCCGGCTGGGTCGCCGGCATGGGCCTTGGCATGTGGATGCTGTACCAGGTCGCCAGCCCCACCCGGAAGCACTTCGGGGGCTCGGCGTTCCCGCTGTCCGAGTTCGGCTTCGACACCACCAAGACGATCTACGTCGGCATCGTGGCGGTGGCGGTCAACCTGGCCGTCGCGGCGCTGGTGACGCTGGCGTTGCGGGCTCTGAAGACGCCCGAGGGAGTCGACGGCACCGAGCCAAACGACTACTTCGCCGACGAGGGCGACCCCCGCGTCACCCCCGGCGCCGAACGCGACGCCGACTCAGCCCGCGAACCGGTCGCCTGACCCCGTTCCCTTTGCTGTTCCCGATCCCCCGATCCCCCGGGCGCCCGCCGCGAGGCCGGCGCCCGGGGGCGCTCGGCAGTCCCGCCGCACGTCGGCACCCTTGCGAGCCGCCCGTCGCGAGTCGCACTTGACCGTCGCGCATCACCCACCCATCAAGATCGTGCTCGATCCTTGTTGTAGTGGTGTCGGGCGGCGGGGATGCCACTAAATCCAGGATGTTGCGCGATCTTGGCGGCGAACGGGTGCGGCCCAGCGCCCGGAAGCACGGGTGGTGGCGGTGGAAGGGGGGCGCGCGCTGACCTCCCGCGTCGATCATGGAGTTGTGGTGCCCGGATGATGGCTAACTGCCCCTATCTGTGCCCCACCACAAGTCCATGATCGACTGGGCTGGGGTGGGTGGGCGCAACTTCGGGGATGTTGCTGCTTCGGGTGCGCCGGAGACAGCAACATCGGTGAAGTTGCGCGGATCTTGGCGGTCAGCGGGGGCGGTTGCGGTTTACCAGGGCCTGGTTGAGGCGGTTCAGCAGTCGCGCCAGGGTTTCCCGGTCCTCGGGGCTCCAGTCGGACAGCATGTCGCCGTAGAGGCGGGTGCGGGCGCCCTGCACGGCGGCCATCCGTTGGAGGCCGGCGGTCGTGGGGGAGATGACCGTGCCGCGCCCGTCCGTCGGGTCGGGGGTGCGGGTGATCAGGCCGTCGCGTTGCAGGGCGGAGACCTGCCGGGTCACCGTCGAGCCGTCCAGGTTGAGGCGCGCGGCGAGCGCGGAGACGTTCTGCGGGCCGGCGGCGTCGAGGTGCCGCAGGATGACGTACGCCGCGCGGTCGAGCACCCGGTGCTCGGCGGACCCGGTGGCCCGCCGGGTGGCTTCGCCGAAGCGCATCAGCAGGGCCACCTCGGTCTCGATCAGTCCGAGGGTGCTCTCGTCGTCGTCGCTCATAGCTGTAGGATACAGGGTGAATACCTGTACGATACAGCTAATTGGGGAGTCGGAGTGGATCGGTCATCCGAACCAAACCGCAGTGCCATCTACGCCACCACGCTGGTGGCCTTCCTCGCCATCGCCGGCATCGCGGTCGTCGACCCGATCCTGCCCGCCATCGGCGAGGCGATCGGGGTCACCGCCTGGCAGGTCGAGTTGCTGTTCACCGCATACATCGCGGTCATGGCCCTCGGCATGATCCCGGCGACGCTCGCCAGCGGCCGGTTCGGGTTCAAGCCGGTGCTGGTCGCCGGTGTCTCGGTGGTCGGCCTGGCCGCCATCCTCGCCTCGTTCAGCGGCAACATCGTGCAGCTCTCGGTGCTGCGCGGCGTCTGGGGCCTCGGCAACGCGATGTTCTTCGCCACCGCAATGGTGGTGCTGGTCAACCTGGCCGTCGACCGGGAGTGGGTGGTCGGCCTCTTCGAGACCGCCCTCGGCCTTGGCTTCGCCGTCGGCCCGCTGATCGGTGGCCTGCTCGGCCAGGTCTCCTGGCGGCTGCCGTTCTTCGTCTGCGGCGTGTTCATGGTCCTCGCCCTCGGGGTGGCCGCCGGCAAGCTGCGCGAGCCCACCAACCGTCAGGCCCCGGTACGCGTCGGCCAGATCTTCGCCACCTACCGCCGGCCGGCGTTCATCGCGCTCTGCGTGGTCACCGCCGCGTACAACTTCGTGTTCTTCGTCGTGCTCGGCTACACGCCGCTGTTCCTCGGCCTGGACGTCGTCCCGCTGGGGCTCGCCTTCACCGGCTGGGGCCTCGGCCTTGCCACCGGCATCCTGGTGATCGGCCACCGGCTCGCCCACCGGATCGGCGCGGTCCAGACCGTCGGCGTGGCCATCGCCGGCCTGCTGGTCTGCATGGTTCTGTTCGCCACGTCCACCAGCACTGCCGAGGCGCTCGTCGTGCTGGTCCTCGCCGGCCTGTGCATGGGCCTCGCCAACGCCAACCTCACCGACCTGGCGCTGGGCCTCGGCTCCAGCGACCGCCGGCTGGCCACCGGCGCGTTCAACCTGGTCCGCTGGGGTGCCGCCGCTCCCGCTCCGATCATCTCCGGCAAGCTCGCCGAGCAGTCCCTGGCGTTGCCGTTCTGGGTCGGGTTCGGGGTGCTCGCCGTCGGGGTGCTGGTGTACCTGGCGTTCGCGCACGTGATGGCCGCCGGCTACGGCGAACGGGTCCTGTGGTCCCGGTGGAACCACGCCGCCGCCGACACCGAGCACGCTCCCGAGGAGCCGGTGGGCGAGGCGTACTGAGGGCCTCGCTGGGAGGGCTCGCAGCGGAGGCTCAAGCCAAGATCCGCGCACTATCGGGGAAGCTGCTGTCTCAGCGCCGTCCGAGGCGGCAGCTTCCCCGTAGTTGCGCGGATCTTGAGTGGCGGAGCGCGTCAGCGCAGGGCGCGGTAGAGCAGGTAGAGGCCGATCGTCGTACCGAACACCACGATCAGCGTCTTGAGCACCACCGGCGGCAGCCGGCGGACCAGCCGGGCGCCGGCGTACCCCCCAAGGAGCGTGGCGGGCGCGACCACCGCGACCACCGCCCAGTTCAGCGGGCCGAACAGGGCGAAGATCACGAGCGTGGTCAACCCCACCACGGCCGAGAGCAGATTCTTGATCGCGCTCACCCGCGCCAGGGTCGCGTCGAGCACCAGAGCCAGGCCGGCGATCAGCATCACCCCGAGCGCCGCGCCGAAGTACCCGCCGTACACCGCACCGAGCGCGACCATCGTCTGGACCGCGACCGTCCGCTGGCGTGGCGACAGGTCCCGGGGGTGACCGACCAGCCGGCGCAGCGGGTCCTGGAAGGCCAGGACCGCGGTCGCGCCGAGAACCAGAAAGGGTACGACCAGCTCGAACGCGCGGGCCGGAGTCGCCAGCAACAGCAGCGCCCCGACGATCGTGCCAATGATCGTGGTCGGCACCAACGTGGCGAGCGCGCGGGGGCGCGGCAGGTCCTGACGGCTGCCCGCCACACTGGCGACGTACCCGGGGAAGACGGCGACGGAGTTGCTCACATTCGCCGGCACGGGCGGCAACCCGATCGCGATCATCGCCGGAAAAGTGATCAACGAACCACCACCGGCCACCGCGTTGACAGTGCCCGCGGCGAGACCGGCGGCGAGCAGCAGCGCGGCGTGGGAGAGATCCATAGCCCCACGAGGCTAGCCCGGCCGACTGAACCCCCGCACAATCGGCCGGCTAACCGCCCGCTCGCCGACACCGAACGTCGGCGAAGCCCTCGTCCGGCAGGTCGGCCGGGGTGGCTCGGTCGGCTCCGGAAGCGGGGTGTGGACTAGGCAGATGCCCTCGCATCTGGATTTCCTCGCTCACGTCGCGGTCACCGGCACGGTCCTCGGCGTCGGTCTCGGCTCCCGTCCGGACGACTGGCCGGGCGTACTGGGCTCCGACTTCCATGAGGCCTCGTGGACCGATCGTCACCTGGTGCGGCAGTTCGGGTTCGTCGACGCCAACTTCCATGACGGGTCGGGCGAGTGGGTCTGTGATTCCGTCAAAGTGAACCCCTGGCAGTTGCATCGGTTCGATGACTTCGTCCCCGAGGCGATCCTCAGCCGGTACGGGAGCTTCCCGCCCCGGGTGCCGTTCGAGGAGGTGGCCGACCGGCTCGTCAGCGCGGGCGTGGAGATCTTTCACGTCAGGCGGGAGCAGGTGGCCTCCCTCGAACAGTATTGGATACCGGATGGCAAGGTCATGTTCTCGTTGATCTCCGAGTACCAGCGGGAAGACCTCCCCGCGCTGCGGCTCGGGGACGTCCATGACGTGTCCACCGCCACAGGCGTCGACCTTCGGGCGGAACTGCTCACCCGGTACCGCTGATCGTCTGCTCCTGATCCGCGGGCTGACCCGTGCCGCCGCTGTGGCACGCTTCAGCGATGATCGAGCTCGCCGACATTGAGGCGGCCGCCGGCCGGATCGCCGGCCATGTGGTCCACACACCCACAGTGCCCAGCCCTGGCCTGTCCGAGCTGCTCGGCGTGCCCGTCACCGCCAAGCTGGAGCTGCTGCAACGTACCGGGTCGTTCAAGGCGCGCGGCGCGGCGGCGAAGCTGCTCGTCCTGGACGACGCCGAGCGGGCGGCGGGTGTGCTGGCGGTCAGTGGCGGCAACCACGGCATCGCGGTCGCGGTGATGGCCGGCGCCCTGGGCGTGGCGGCGACCGTCGTGATGCCCCGGACGGCACCGGCGCGTGCCATCGAGGTGGCCCGCGCGGCCGGTGCCGACGTCCATCTGACCGACGGCATGTCCGCCGCGTTCGCGCTCATGTCCCGGCTGCGGGAGGACGGACTGACCCTGCTGCACCCCTTCGACGACCCGGTGGTGCTCGCCGGGCAGGGCACGGTCGGACTGGAGTTCGCCGACGACGCCGGTGAGTTGACCGACGTGCTGGTCAGCGTCGGTGGCGGGGCGCTGATCTCCGGGGTGGCCGCCGCGCTGCGGGCACGACGGCCGGGAGTACGGGTCTGGGGCGTGGAGACCGAGGGAGCGCAGGCGATGTCGCTGGCCCTGGCCAAGGGCGGGCCGGTCGAGGTGCCGCTGTCGTCGATCGTCACCACGCTCAGCGCGCCGACCGTCTCGCAGCTCACCTACGACCACGTGACCGCCCTGGTCAGCGACGTGCTCGTGGTCTCCGACGCCGAGGCGGTACGGGGGACGGTGGAGTTGGCCGAGCACGCGAAGGTCTGGGCCGAGCCGGCCGCCGGATGCCTGCTGCCGGCCGCCCGCCGCGTACGGGAACGGGTGGGTGACGACGCCCGGCTGGGACTCGTGCTCTGCGGCGGCAACTCGACGGTCGCCGACGTGACGTCGTGGACGGCGCGCCTAGGGGCCTGAGCGCCCTCGGGTAATCCCGTTTCGGCTGCTCGCCCTCGTTGTCCGGGGCGGGCCGGTACGTCATCGTCATCGGTCGGGCCGAGGTGGGCGGAAGAGGCGTCCCCAGCCCGCCGTTAGGATGGAGGCGCGACGGACGAGTCGACCGGGCGGTCGCGTCGGCGGGCTTCGGCCCGCCGCCGAGGAACGTCCGGACTCCACAGGGCAGGGTGGTTGTTAACGGCAACCCGGGGCGACCCGCGGGACAGTGCCACAGAAAACAGACCGCCGACCCCAATGGGGACGGTAAGGGTGAAACGGTGGGGTAAGAGCCCACCAGCACCCCGGGTGACCGGGGTGGCTCGGTAAACCCCACCCGGAGCAAGGCCAAGCAAGGGCCGTCACCGCAAGATGACGACCCGGCGCAGACGCTTGAGGGTTGCCCGCCCGATGTCTGCGGGTAGGCCGCTAGAGCCTGCCGGCAACGGCAGGCCGAGATGGATGGCCGCCGGCGGCGCGAAACCCCTCGGGGTACGCGCCGCGCACAGAATCCGGCGTACAGGTCGACTCGTCCGTCGCCCACTAGCTCAGAGCCGTGATCATGGCTCTGAGCTGGTTCTATATCCGGGCGTCGATGGTCGTCGTTGGTCAACTTTGGCCGGCGTTTGACGCCCTGACGACGCCTGACGCCCTGGAGAAGCCCTGAGCGCCGGCTCAGTTGGTCTCGTCTCGGGTCGGTCAGGCTGTGCCGCTGTGGGGCCTCTCCGGGCCGGCGCTCAGTGATCCCGGAGTCGGGCCGGTGGCTGTGGGGGAGGGGCGGGCACCTCCTGGCGGTGGAGCTGGTGCCGCTACCCGGTGACCCGGTGGCAAGCCAGTCCCGGGGTTGGACTGGCGCGGCAGCCGGAAGCCCTGACGCACGACCAGGCCGACCCGCTGGCTTCCGTCGCGGGCTTCGGTGATTTCATTCGTGGGTGAGGTGGGACGAGTGCGTGCCGGAGCTGCTGGAGCACCTGGGGGAGATGGGCCTGGTCGCGCTCGTCAAGATTGACGGGGAGCGGGAGCGCAAGCCCTGGACCGTGGTGATCTCGGGTCAGCGGCTCGACGGCGCGTCGATCAGGGTCGACGGCAACGGCCTCGACTACTGCCTAAAGCATGCGGTTGCCGCGCTTCACGACCGCTTCCCGGGTGAACTCGCGCTGAGCTGAGATCCGCTGTGGTGCGGTGTCCCGGTGGCTGTCGGTGGCTCACCGCCCCGGCGCCGTAGGCGGCCGGGGCGGCTTGCCGCCGGCCGGGCTTGCCGCCCCGCACCGCGCGGAGCGCGGTGCCTTGATCTAGAAAAGAACAATTCAGCAACACTTGCCTTGCTTGCCCGCCTGCTTGCCCTGCCACTGCCGAGCGGCCTTGGCCATCTACTGACTGATATTGGACAGTTGGCGCTCGTGGTCGCTAGCCCCATTTAGGTTTGTGTTGTTAGGAACAGATTACGCGGTAGACGAAACCATATGGTTAGACTCGAGTGCGAATTCCGTTAGCGAAGCGTTAATCCCTCCACAGGAATTGAGGAAAAGTGGAAACGCTTTTTCGGCTGGCATCCGCCGTTGTGACGCCTGCTGTTCGCTGGTGGCTGGCAGATCGCCAGAAAAAGAAAGAACGCACTCTGCCTTTACGGGATTTGATAGATGTAAAACTGAGCGACAACTTTCGCAAGCGCGAGATCACACGCGAGGTAGCGGCCCTTTGTGACGTGGTGGAGGAAAGGTTAACGCCGCTAATTGAGGTCGAGTTTTCCGGCTTGGCTAAAGCCGAAAAACTGGCCGCAATAAACGCCGTCGCAAACACCTTCACCCTCTCTGACTTAACCGATGAAGCAATTTTTGCAAGCGACATGCAGCCGGATGCGCTCGCGCGAAAAATGAAAAACGCTATGCAGGAATCTCCTGCTAAGCGGCTGTTAAGCGACAAGGGAGAGCGGCTGTATGAAGTGCTGCTCTCAGAGTGCTGCACGTGCTATATACGACTGGTTCAGCAACTGGCGCCTTTTCAGTCGCGAGCTATCTCGGAATTGCTATCGCGGGTAACAGGGCTGTCCTCAACTCTGCGCGACATTTTAGATCGAGTGCCGAGGCGAACTTTGGACAGCCCAGCCGGTGATGACTTCGACAATGAGTTTCTCCATCGCTATCTTGGTTTCTTAAGCGAGCAGCTCGATGCAATCGAGTTATTTGGGATCGACGTTAGAAATTTCCGACCCACTACTGCTGTCAGTATTGCTTATGTGAGCCTATCCGTCACAACCAGCGGTGCAGGGCCGACCCGCTATCGGAGCCGCCGCACTTTCGAGCCGGGCGCCTTCAGCCGAGGAATTAACAGTGACAAGCCATCCGGGCTGGTCTCGGTTGAAGAAGCCCTGGCTGCTGCGTCTAGGGTCATTGTTAGAGGTGAAGCGGGGTCCGGAAAGTCTACGTTGCTGCGTTGGCTCGCGGTCACTGCGGCGCGAGGCCACTGGACTAGTGAATTAATCGATTGGCGAGGTTCCGTTCCCTTTCTTGTTAAGCTTAGAAGTTATGCCGGCAGAGACTTGCCCAAACCAAGCCAATTTCTGGATAATGTCGCGGATGTGCTTACTGACATCATGCCCGATAGGTGGGTGCATCGGCAGCTAAATGCAGGCAAGGCGCTGTTATTGATTGACGGTGTAGACGAGCTGTCGGTTAAGGACCGTCCCAAAGTCCGTGATTGGCTCCGGCGCTTGGTCGTTGCATATCCGAAACTTCGGGTCATAGTTACCTCTCGGCCAGCCGCAGCCACTTCTACATGGTTGGAGGCTGAAGGATTTGTCGCAGCTGACTTGGAGAAAATGGGCCCTGCGGAGGTCAAGCGGTTCATTGCTCACTGGCATGACGCTATACGCAGCGCTGGCGGGTTTCCATGTGAGGAGCGCGAACTTCCTCATTACGAAAGATCTCTGCTCAGTCGCTTCGATGCAGACCCTCATCTTGCTGTCCTCGCAACCACGCCACTTTTGTGCGCGATGCTCTGTGCGCTTAACCTGGATAAGAGATCGCAACTTCCACGTGATCGGCTAGGGGTATACAATGCAGCGCTCGACCTCTTGATAGAGCGCAGGGAGGTTATGAGAGAGATTCCTAGCTATAGTGACCTACCGCTGGAAACAGCTCAGAAGCTACATCTGCTGCGGCACCTCGCGTGGCGCATGTCGGTTAATGGGCGAGCGGAAGAGGACCAATCTCAGGCGGAGCATCGCGTGGCTGAGAAATTGGCAGCCATGCAGATTAAGGAATCGCCCTCTGATGTTGTTGCTCAGCTTGTCCAGCGTAGTGGCGTGTTAAGGTCGCCCAGTTTAGGGCGAATCGATTTTGTTCACCGAACCTTTCAAGAGTATTTGACCGCTCTAGAGTCTGCAGAACAGGGGGATATCGAGCTACTTGCGGAAAAGGCGCATCTTGATCAGTGGCGAGACATTGTCATCATGGCCGTTGGATGCGGCAATAACCCGTTCCGCATTGAGCTATTGAGTCATATTCGGCGTAGGGTTGAAGCCGAGCCTAGGCATGCTCGTCAGCTGCGCGTGGTAGTCGCTTCATGCTTCGAAGCCGTCCCTGCGCCGCCACCACAGATGCTTGAGTTCCGAGATTCGTCAATCGCAGAATTAATTCCTCCTAGAGGTCTCAAGGAAGCCCAATCGCTTGCGCTTATCGGCACTCCGTTATTAAATCAACTGCCACAGAATCTCTCAGACCTAAGTGAGGCGCAAGCGGCGGCAGTTATTCGGACTGTTGCTCTTATCAATGGTCGGCAGGCGTTAGATTACTTAGGGCGGAATTCTCGTGATCCAAGAGACCGTGTTCAGCTTCAGCTAATTCGCGCCTGGGCTTATTTTGATCCTGAGGAGTACTCACGTACGGTTTTGGCCGACGCGCCACTTCTTAACGGTGAGATCACCATTTCCGACGAACGTCATCTTCCATTCGCGAAGAACCTCTCCGGTCTAGCTAATTTGCGGTTGGCCCTGCACAATATCACCGACTTGTCTCTAATTGAGGGATTGCCGCATCTGTCGACCGTCACCGCTGCTGGCAGCTTTTACGATTTACGACCATTGGAAGAGCATGCGTCTTCCCTTCGTTATCTCAGCTTAGACTCAGCAGCGGAGTCTGTTGACCTAGGGCCTTTATCCCGCCTGAAGCATCTTGCCGATTTACATTTCTTCAGCAAGATGCAACTAGACAGTCTCGACTTTCTCGAAGAGTGGCCAGGGTTGGAGTCGCTCGGACTTTCCGGTGCTCCGGAAGTTTCGGGTCTTACGCCGATCGCCGGAATGAAGCAGCTAGTCAGTTTAGAATTAAGAGACTCGATGCTGTTCTCGGCTGACGGTTTGGGTTCGAGACTTCATTACCTTCAGCTCGAGAACACCAGGTTAAGTGATAGCTTCTTCACTATTGCGGAATTTCATCCTCAGCTTTATTCTCTAACTTTGTACAATGCTGAGCTGAAGAGCGGCCTAAAGGGGATGTGGAAGTTTCAGGAACTAGATACTTTAACGCTAGCCTGGCTCAAAATTAATGATTTGTCGCCTCTTGCGGCTCTGCAAAAGCTGAAAAAGCTGTTCATATGGACTGCCCAGAGATATTTGATATTTCACCAGTCGCCCGCATTGAATCTCTATGTGAGGTGTTTATGCCCGGGCTGTCGTGGCATATTGACGCGCCGGCTCTCTTCGATCTTCGAGCGAAGCTGCACGTCGATTATTCTGAGGTGCCATCGTATCGGGCGTTGGGCATAAACGCTACCGCTTGGTAATCTGGAATTCGAAGGAAACGTGCGGCGCGACTGTTTGCCTTGCCCCGCCAGCAAAGCTTGCCTGGGTGGAGTATGGATCTTTGGCTGCCCCGGCGCGCAAGTGGCTTCTGCCCGCCGCTGCTGCCGTTAAGCTAGGCTAGCCGATAGGTGATAGGACTAGCCTGCGGTAGGTGAGTTTCGGCACCTACGCCCGCCACGTGCGCAACCCCGAGCTGCCTTACCGGCGCCGGGTGTCGGCGCTGAGGTCCTGTGTGCAGATGTACCGGCCGATCGGGTTCCACGCCACGCTGAGTTTTCTCGCGGAGATCGCGGGGCCGTTGCAACGCGACGAGGCGGCGTTGCTGCGCGCGTTGGATGCTCTCGCGGCGAGTCGTGCAGGCTGGCATGTCGATCTGCGCGACTACGCCGCCGAACGGAGGCTCGCCAAGCGCCGTGGCCAGCGAGGCCCTCGCCCGACCGATCCGAACCCGAACGGCTTCCTGCGGTGCTGGTACGGCGCTCCCAAACAGGCGGCTGCACGCCGTACGTTACTGGCGTCGGCATGAGGCACCTGCGCTGCTGGCAGAGCCGGATTCGACCACGTTGGACGTGGACGCCTGCGTCACCGCGTCCCTGGCCGCAGGCGGCTCACTGCTACCCGCTCAACGAGAGATGTTGAGCGCAACTGTCGAAGCCCTTCGGCAGCAGACACGACCCGATACGTGGCGCGATGACCCGCGGGCCTATTACCGGGCGTTCAACCTGTTGAGAGTCGCACGGCATCTCGAAACGGCAGCCGGTGCAGTGCCCGCATTCGCCAAAAGCGCACGACCTGCATCTGGTCGCGGTTGCGGCCGCGTGGCGACCTGAGCGACGAACGCCCGCCAAGCCGCCGGACCGAAGGTCAGTGCTGGACCGGCAGGGTCCTTGCTGTCCCGGACACCAACGAGACCGGGCAGGTTGTCCGCAACCTCGACGCAGTTGCCGCCGCTCGCGCCGCTGCGGGTGGACTTGCGCCACCGGGCGTTACTGAGGTCCATGATGGCTCTCAACTTCCTTCAGCAGGTCGAAGGACTGCCAGTGCGGTACAGCCCGTTGAGGACGCTGGAATACGGCGCTTTGGCTCGGTGCAAGTTGCCCTTGTGCGTCGGTCACTACCGCGCGTTCAACTGTCTGACGAACGCCCGCCAAGCCGAGGGACCGAAGGTCAGTGCTGGGCCGGCAGGGTCCTTGCTGTCCCGGACACCAACGAGACCGGGCAGGTTGTCCGCGACCTCGACGCAGTTGCCGCCCGACGATCCGCTGCGCCGGGACTTGCGCCAGATGGCGTTAGTGAGGTCCATGATGGCTGTGCACTTCCTTCATCAGCTCGTTGGACTGTCGGCGCGGGAGTGCTTCGTTACGAACGTTCTCCCACCTCGCCTGGAGAGTATCCAGCCCATCTTCCGTGTTGACCACGATCCCGCCTAGCTGATTCTCAAGGTGCCCGACCCACGCCCCGTCGCTGGCCCGCGCCAATGCGAACGGCCCGGACAACCCGATGTGGAGGCCGGCACCCGCCGGGATCACGTGTACGTGAACGTGCGGCAGCTCGGCGACTGCGATGAGGTGGGCGATCTGCTCGGCCATGATGCCGGCGTACTCGTCGCCGCCGCGGTGGAGCGCGGACTCGTCCAGGACGGCCACCACCTGCGGCGGAGCGTCGCTGGTGAGGATCTTGTGCCGACTCATGCGGGCACTGACCTGGTGGTCCACCTCCGTGGCGGACATGAGGTCGTTCAAGCGCATCACGACGCGGGCGTAGTTCTCGGTCTGGAGTAGCCCCGGGATCAGGAGTGGTTCGAAGAGGCGAAGTTGTCGCGCGCCGCGTTCGGCGTCCAGCCACGGCAGGAACCACGACGGCGCGCCGAGCTTCATCACGAGGCGTCCGAACAGCCCGTCGTTGCTGAAGGCCCGATCCGCGCCCTTGATGAAGTCCATCGTCAGTGCGCGGGTGCCGCTCTCCACGGCGCTCACGTGGGAGGCGCTGAAGCCCGCCGCTCGACCGAACGACTCCTGCGTCATCCCGGACGCTCCGCGAGCACGGCGGATCTCGCCCACGATGAAGTCCGCCAGCGGACTCGGCACGTCAGCCATGCAACGCTCCTCAGATCGGAGATCGACTGCCCGGGGCGCTACACACCTGGCACCTGTCCTGCCAGCTCAGGCCCGGACCGCGCGGACACCTTCCGAGCGTAGTGGCCTCCACAGCAGAGTGTCACCAGGCGGCGCGGCTGGTAGGGACCACGAGACCGGCGGTCGCGTTCGTAACGGGGTCGCTTCCGGCGGGCGAGCACTCACGGGAGCGGCCCCTTCTCCACGCCAACGAGGGGGACCCGTGCCCACCGTCGAGTCAGACCAGCTGATGAAGGCCGGCGACGTCATCCACCTGACCACCGCCGCGAGCGTGCAGTTCCTGCGTCCGATCGTCGTACGCGTCATCCGCGAGTTGCCCGAGCGGCACACGTACGACGGTTGGGTCTGGGTCGAGGGTTACCAGCTCAACGCGGCGGGCGACGCGGTCGCGCGGCGCGAGCTGTACGTGCGTCGGGCGGGTGTGCGGGCGCAGGCCCTGCCGGCCAGACACCGGCGAGGTCGGGTGCGGATCGGATGAACGCGCGACCCCGTCCGCACCTGCCGATGCGTCCGGCGTGGCTCTGCCGCAACTGCGCCGCGCCCTGGCCGTGCGGCCCGGCCCAACTCGCGCTCGCCGCCGAGTTCTCCGGCCACTCCATCGCCCTGGCGTTCTACCTGGCCGCGTCGATGCACGACGCGATCGACGACGCGTACGGCCTCGGGTTGCGTCCGGACCCGTCGGCAATGCACGCCAGGTTCCTCGGGTGGTTGTCCCTGGCCCGACGGCCTCGCCGGTTTGGTCGGGCTTGAAGTCCTGTATCAGCGCGACTGGCGCTTTGACTCGGCCTTCGATGATGACCTGGTGAAGTTGCGGCGCCCGTACATCGACCGCCTGAACCCCTTCCTGTTCGGGTTGGTGATGCTCGGGGGAGCAGCCTCGGTCGCCTATGCGGCGGTGACGGAAGACGTCGGCTGGATCGGCCTGCTCTTCTGCGGGGCGGTTGTGCTGTTCGGCTTGGTGATCGCTGTTGCGATGCTGCGGCACGCGGTGCTGCCGTTCCGCGTCGATGTCGACGCGCGAGGCTGGTCGGTGCGGACACCGAAGCTCAGTCGGGACCTGCGTTGGGACGAGGTCACGGCGGTCGTGCTCGCCGACGCCCCCGCATCGGCTCGTCCGGGCAGCCCGGTGGCGGCTCCGCGGTTGCTCCTGGTGCCGGCGGCCGGGGTGAACCTGGGAGTTCCGCTCACCGAGGAGACCGGGTTGGGCGGCCAGGCTGCCGTGGAACTGTTCCAGCTCAGCGAGGTGGACTACGCGGACGAACTGCTCCTGCGCGACGTGGCCGCGCTGGCGGGCGACCGCTTCCACAACCTCTGCCAACAGCTGACCCGGCCAGCCGGAGCGATCCCGCTGCGGCGTTTTTCCGACGAGCCCGATCATTTCCGGTTGATGCGGTGGCTGGATCGGCGGAAGGCCCTGCTGTTCGCTGGCTGGTACCTGCTTGTCCTTGTCCCTTCGCTGCTGGTCATCGGCGTGGTGTCGCAGCGCGACGAGCTGCTCGGCGTCATCGTGCTGGTCGCGTGCCTGGCGGCGATCGTCATCGCCACCCGCACGATCTGGCGAATCTTCGGCGATTGCCGGGACCTCGCGAACGAGTCGGCGATGATCGACGGAACGAATCTCGTGATCGGCATTGATACCCCGAGCTACCCGATGAGTTTGCATTCCGGAATCGTCGACATCCTGCGACCGGGCTCGCTGAAGGGCTACGGCAAGGCGTGGCTGCTCACTCGGCCGGGACACAAGGGACGTCCGGCGGCCATCCTGCTGCTCAGCGATCCGCGCACCGGACGGCTACGCCGCCGGGACGACCTCAGCGCGTTGGAGGCGGCCCTGCGTGTCTCTCCGCACGAACGGGACCGGGCCGCTGGGCGGCAGCTCCAGGAGTTGGCGCTGCGGGCACCCGAGGCGTTGCCCACCGCGTTCTCGTCAGAGGCCCGGCCCGCCTCCGCGATTGCCCTCTGGCAAGCGTTGAAGGGGCTGGGACGTGCGGTCGTGCTCCTCGGCGTCGTGGCCACCGTCGCGACCGGGGGCGGTTGGGCGGGCGAGAACTCGGCAGTTGTCGGGCCTGTCCTGTTCATCGTCGCCATCTGCCTGTTCGGCGTGTGGATCCTCTACGCGCTCTACCGCACGCTGGGACTCCTCGACGCGCTCCTGACGATCGCAGCCCGAGCGATCCGCGGGTGACCACACCCGAGCGCGTGCCGAAGCAAGAACGGCGTGGCCGGGCCGTTGGGCCATCACCTAGCCTCCGTTCTCGTGGATGACGGACTTCTTCGCCGGCTCCGGGTCGAACAGGCCCGAGTGCTGCTCGACCACGCCGACCCGCACCACGCGGTGAGGCTGGCGTGCGACCTGTTGGTGGCTGGCGTCGACGGCGAGGCCGTCGTGGCACTCGCGGCGGAGTCAGCTCGGACACTGCCGACGCATGACGCGGACCGGCACCTGGCGGCGATCATCGCCGAGCTCGGGCTTCCGGAGCTGGACCTGCCGACCGCGGTGGCGCTGATCGCGGCCGACACGTCCGAGCGGATCCTCGACCGGAGCATTCCCGCCGAGGTGGGAACCCACGGTCTCTACGTGGTGGGGTACGAGGGGAGCCGGCTGAACGACCTGCTCCCGGCCGTCACCGCCCTGGCCAGCCGCCTTGAGGACGACCTGGGCGGACGGGCTGACGACGACCTGCGAACCCAGCTCGCCGCGCTGGCACGGACCATCCTGCGCCGCACGGCAGCCGCCGATCCGGCGGCTTGAGAGTGTGCGCTTCGGCCGGTCACGTCGATGCTGGATCCAGTTGACGAACCGGCCGGGTGGGTCACCCCACCCGGCCGGCGTCTTGATCCCTGAAACGTCAGTGCCTCTTGAACACCGGCATGGTGTCCAGCGTGGTGGTGATGTTCTGCGTGGTGCCGCCCCGGTACGTCTTCCCGGTGAAGATGTCCGTCCAGTTGTCGCCCGGCGGGAACCACACCGACGTGGTGGCGGTGGTGCCGGGCGTCGTCACGGGTGCCACCAGGTAGTCCGGGCCGTAGAGGTACTCCGAGCCGGCGGTGGCGTACGCGGCCTGCTCGTTCGGGTACGCCAGGTACATCGAGCGGACGATGGGCGTACCCGTGCGGGTGGCCTCCTTGGCGGCGGCGTACGTGTAGGGCTGTAGTTCCTTGCGCAGGTTGAGGAACTTCTTGGCCGACGCGTTCGCTGCCGGGCCGTACTGCCAGGGCAGCCGGTCGCTGTGGTTGGAGTGCAGCCGGTCGATGGGCTGGAACGTGCCGAACTGCACCCACCGGGCGTACAGGTCGTCGGGGAGCTTGGTGCTGCCCGGTTCGCTGCCCGGCTCCTGGAGGCCGCCGGTGTGCCCGCCGATGTCGTGGCTGACGGCGGCCAGCCCGGTCGCGGCCGACTCGCCCGGCGTGTAGCCGACCTCCATCTGGAGCGTCGACCAGTCGCTGGTGGTGTCGCCGGTGAAGTGCAGCGTGGTGCGCTTGTCGGCCCACGGTCCGGTGGCCACGGGGGTGGGGCTGCCGTAGCCGCCGGCCTGCAACGACCCGTACGCCCGGGAGAAGGCGAAGCCGGTCTTGTCGGCGTACTGCTGGTTAATCCACGCGTCACCGGTTACGCCAGCGAGCGAGGACCTGGTGTTGTCGCAGCACCAGTCCAGCCACCACAGGTCGGGGCCCTTGCTGCCGTTCGGGATCATCCCGTCGTGCAGCTGCATATAGGCCTTGAGCTGGTCCGGGTCCCCGAAGTCGAACGTGTAGCAGTCGGGTCCGCCGTTGCAGCCCACGCGCTGGAGCTTGCCCTTCGCGGTGGCCTGCGCCTGGGCGAACTTCGGGTCCGAACCGAGGATGCTCGGGTGGATGTTGATGCCGGTGTGCAGGCCCTGCTTCTTGGCCCACTCGAAGAACGCCTTCGGGTCGGGGATGCGGGTCGGGTCGATACTCCAGCCGTTCCACCTGTCCGGCGCCTTGATGTCGGTGTCGAGGACAAGAACATCCAGGGGTACGCCCTCAGCCTTCGCCCGGGCCACCAGGTTCTGGAATTCGGTGGCGGTGCGGTCGTAGTACTCGGAGTACCACACCCCGTACGCCCACTGGGGTAGCAGCTTCGTGGGGCCGGTCAGGGTCGACAGGTCCTTGAGGCCACGCGTGAAGTCCTGCCCGTACGCGAAGACGTAGCCGTCCTGCTCGGGGGAGGGCCGGGGCTTGGTGGTGCGCAGGGCCGAGGCCGAGTCGTCGAGCAGGTACCAGCCGTCCTGGTAGAGCAGGCCCGGGGCGGTGAGCGCGGAGCCGGTGACGCCGTCCAAGCCCCGGCGGTAGCCGCCGAGCGGCGCGTGCGGGGCGAGCAGGGGAGAGGGCTTGCCCGTAACGGCGACCGTGTCGACGTTGACGTTGCAGCTGGCGTCGGTGGGGCAGCCCAGCGTCACGGTGGTGGTGCCACGGTCGAGGTGGACCGGGACGGCGACGGTGTTCCAGTAGTCCCACCCGCTGGTCGGCGGCAGGGTCGCCGTGACCGGTGCCGCCGAGCCCGCCGTCACCGACATGGTGCGCGTCTGGCTCGGCTGAGCGCCGGCCTGGCCGTTGGCGTAGCGGATCTGCACCTGGTAGTCACCCTCGGCGGGTACGTCCGTCACGGTGAGCGCCACGGCGGCGCTGGTGTTCTCCAGGCCGGCCAGGAAACCCGTACCCGAAGCGCCGTTGTGGTCGTTCGCGGGCCGCGCGCCACCGGCGAGCGCGCCGGTCTCGGCCTCTCCCAGGGTGCCGAACCGCAGGGGCTGCGGCTGGGGTGGGGTCGGCGCGGGGAACGAGTCACCCGGGTTGACCACCGCGAGGCTGTCGACGTTCACGTTGCCGCTGTCGCTGGCACCCCGCACGATGCTGATCTCGTGTCGGCCCGCGGTGAGGTCGACCGGCACGGTGGCCGTGCCCCAGGTGTCCCAGTTCGCGGTGGGCGGCAGCGTGAGCGTGCGGCCGGCGTCGCCGTCGACCTTGACCGTCAGGGTGCGGTCCACGTTCTGGCCGTCGCCGCCGGTGCTGTTGGCATAGCGGGCGGTGAGCTGCTTGGTGCCGCCTTCGGGCGCGGCGAGCGCGAACGTGATCGAGTCGCCGGACGCGGAGAATCCGGCCGCGAAGCCGCGTCCGGTGAATCCCCGGTGGTCGGTGGCCACGCCGGGGCCGTTGAGCTGCAACGACTCGGCCTCGCAGAGCGCGCCGAACGCGCAGGCCGGGGCGGTGTGGCCGGCCCAGGGCTGGCCCTGCACGACCTGCTTGCCGGCCTTGAGCCGCACGGTGAGGTTGTCGGCGGTGAACGCGCCGGAGCCGACCTGGTAGCGCAGCGTCATCGCGCCGGTGTCGATGGTGAGCCAGCCGTGCTCGACGCGCTTGGTGAAACGCGTACGGGCGAAGTCGTCGCGCCCGATGGCGTTGAACGTGGCGGCGTCGGTGAAGCGGCCGTCCTTCTGGTACTCGGTGCGGATCAGCGTCGGGGACAGCACCTCGAAACGGGCGTTGCCCGAGCGTACGGCGTCGTCCTGCGCACCGTGAGGTTTGGCCTGGGCGGGCGCGGAGGGGGCGAGCGCCAGGCCCGTGACGAGAATGCCGACCGCGGCGGCTGCTGTCGCCCGGCGGCGGGGTGAGTTCCGATAGAGCAAGATGCGCTCCTCGTCTCATATGGAGGAAATAAGTTGATGACAACGCTGTCACTAGCCTGAAACGTCTGTCAACGGGCTGGGAGAGTCTGTCTTCTCTCCTTCGCGGGCCCCGGGCGAGCGCCGGCCTGCACCTGTGCGCACGCGTCGGCTGCGGCTGACGTCGGGTCGGCACCCCGGACCGGTTTGCCGCCGCCGGCGCGCGCGGGGATGGGCACCTGATCACACCGTACGGACCCGCACGCCGCAGGCGCCCCCGCGCGGCGTCAGCAGCGTGCGACGGCCAGCGGAGCTGCGCCGGCCAGGGCCTCGACCGTCGTCGCCGGAGCGGCCGATTCCGCTGGCGGCGTCGGCGAGGGTGAGAGCGACGGCGAAGGCGACGGGCTCGGCGGTGGCGGAGGCGGGGCGGCGACGAGGGACGCCGTGCTGCGCTGGACCTTCCTCGGTGTCATGCCGATGCCGGTGGCGGTGCTCTGGTGGCCGTACACGTCGGTGACCCGGATCGTGTACGGGCCGGTGCCGATCCCGTCGTCGACGGACCAGTAGTTGTCGACCTGGCGGGCCGCTTTGCGGAAGCCGCCGCTCGGGCCCTTGGCCTCGACCGAGCGCAGCGGGTTGCCGTGGTTGCCGACCTGCACCGCGAACCACCACTGCGACGCGCCGCCCTTGATCCGGAAGGTGAGGCCGCCGTCGAGCGGCGGATCGACGACCGCCCGGTACGTCACGGAGGCGATGCCCTGCGAGCGGTCGGCGATCCGGGCGAACGCTTCCTCGGACAGGTCGATCTTGCTGCTTCCGCAGCCGCCGCACTGGTCCATGACCAGCACCCGGACCGTGCCCCTGGGGCCGGTGACGTCCCAGGTAGCTGCCGCAGGCCGCCGCGTTGGCGTACCGCGACGAGCCGACAGCCACGTAGAGCCGGTCGGCCGGCGGGCCCGGGAAGGAGCAGGTGCCGCCCGAGCGGCCCCCGTCGTAGAAGCTGGCCGCTCCCCTGTGGACGGTGCTGCCGCTGGGCGGCGCGGCGCAGGCCGGGGTGGCACCGCCGCGTACGGCGAGGGTGACGCCGAGGACGGCGGCCAGAGCGGCGATTCCGGTGCCGGCCATCCAGCGTCGGACCCGCCGACTCGACCGAGGTGCACTGGCCGGGCTCTCGCTTGCGGGTTCCGTGCCTGGTGCCGTCACACCGCCTGATGTAGCCGCATGATCTGCAGCCAGCGCAAAGCCCGTAAGCATCCCGTCACGCGCCGGATCGACGGGCGCGGTCCGTCGCGCGCGCTAGATCCACTCGACTTCGCGGAAACGGCGGTGTCCGGGGGCCTGGGATAGGCCGGTTTCGCGGAAGGCGAGTGGATCATCGCTCACCGCGTTGCCCCGCGTCCGTACCGTGTTGTAGAGGGAGGTACAGATGATTGATCTGGTGACGGTCGGCGCGGTCGTGGGCGTACTGCTCGTCGGTGTCCTGGTCGTGGTCCGCAAGCCGGTCGACGCCCGGCGGGTCCTGCGGTGGTCGGCCCTGGCGATCACCGTGCTGGTGGCGGCCGCGCTGACGCCCTTCACCGTGGACGATTCCGGCGCCGCGGCCAGCTACCTGCTCGGCGTTCCGGTCGTCGCCGCGGTACTGCCGGTTCTCGGGCAGCGGTTCAGTCGGCTGGCCGGCGTCGTCGACCTGGTGGCCGCGCTGGTCATCGGCGGGTGGGGCCTGCTGCTCGGGCTGGGCATCGGCGCCGCGTTCCTGCCGGCGGCCGTGCTCCTGGTCGCCAGTGCCGTCGCCCCCAGGCCAGCTCGACCGTCCAACGCCACCTGAGATGGGGCAGGACCGCGAGGAGACCGCCCCAACCGTCGTCTTCGATCTCGACGGTGTGCTGCTGCGCGGGGACGCGTTCGGGCTCTTCATGCGGCGCGTCGTCTTCGTGGGTGCCCGGCTGCCGCTGGCCGTCGGACTGCTCGTCCTCCTCGCGCCCATGATCGTCGTTCCCGCCCACCGCGTGCGGGCGGCGCGGTGGATGAGTCGGATCGGCCTGTGGGGCCGGAACGCGGATCGGTTGCAGGCCGAGCTGAGGCGTTTCGGCGCCGACCTCGCCGCCGAGCCAGGTCGGCTCATCGCACCGGGGCTGCGGATGATCCGTGCCCACCTGGCGGCGGGGGACCGTGTCGTCGTGGTGACCGCGTGCGAGCACACCCTGGCACGCGCGTTGCTCGACGCCATCGGCCTCGCCGAGGTCGACCTGGTGGCGTCGCAGATCCGTGGTCCGAAGCTGATCGTGCACAACTACGGCCCGACGAAGATTGCGCAACTGGCCGCCCACAGGGTGACGCCACCCTGGCGGGTGGCCTACAGCGACTCGCTGTCGGATCTCCCCATTCTCGCCGCCGCGGAGCAGGCGGTGCTGGTCAACGCGAACGCCCGTCAGGTCGCCCGGGCACGGCGAATGCTCGGTGCCCGGCTGACCACCGTGACCTGGACGGGCAGCTACTAGCGAAAACCGCGCCGGACCGCGTAACTGCTCGTATCGCCACGACCGCGAGGTGCCGCGTTCTAGGCTCCGAGATAGGGCGGCGGCGTGCCTTTCTCGAATTGGCGCACACATCCGGGCAGTGCCCTCACCCCATGATTCCCCTCGCGAGGCGCGAACTGGTGACAGAGAGGAAGAAGGCATGGCGGTCAAGACGAAGACGCGGCCCGGCACCGCGGAGATCCGGCCGTTCACGGTGGAAATCCCCCAGGCGGACCTCGACGACCTGAAACGGCGGATCGCCGCCACGCGGTGGCCGGAAAAGGAAATCGTCGACGACCAGTCGCAGGGTGTGCCACTCGCGACCATCCAGGCCGTCGCGCGTTACTGGGAAAACGAGTACGACTGGCGCAAGGTCGAGTCACGGCTGAATGCCCTACCGCAGTTCATGACCACCATCGACGGAGTGGACATCCACTTCATCCACGTGCGCTCCAAGCACGAGGACGCGCTCCCGCTCATCGTCACGCACGGGTGGCCCGGGTCGGTGATCGAGCAGATGAAGATCATCGAGCCGCTGACCGACCCGACGGCGCACGGCGCGAGCGCGTCGGACGCCTTCCACCTGGTGATCCCGTCCCTGCCCGGGCACGGCTTCTCGGGTAAGCCCACCGCGACGGGTTGGAACCCGCAGAAGATCGCGACCGCCTGGACCGAGCTGATGAAGCGCCTCGGGTACGACCGGTTCGTCGCCCAGGGCGGCGACTGGGGAGCGGTCGTCGTGGACCAGATGGGCGTGCAGGCCCCGCCGGAGCTGCTCGGCATCCACACCAACATGCCCGGCGCGGTCCCGCCCGAGATCGACCTGCTGTTCCAGGGCGACACCACCGGAGCGAACAACGCCATGGGGTCGCTGCCCTCGGGCCTGTCCGACGACGAGATGCGCGCGGCCACCGAGCTGGACTACGTCTGGAAGCACGTCGCGTACGCCCTGATGATGGCGACCCGCCCGCAGACGCTGACCGCGCTGGCGGACTCCCCGGTCGGCCTGGCGTCGTTCCTGCTCGACCACGACGCGAAGAGCCTCGCCCTGATCGCGAAGGTCTTCGACGGGGCGCAGGCGGGCCTGACCCGCGACGACATCCTGGACAACATCTCGCTCTACTGGTTCACGAACACGGCGATCTCCGCGTCCCGCCTCTACGCGGAGAACAAGCTCTCGTTCTTCGCCACCAAGGGCGTCAACGTCCCGGTCGCCGTGAGCGTCTTCCCCGACGAGCTGTACGAGGCCCCGCAGAGCTGGGCGGAGCAGGCGTACCCGAACCTCATCTACTTCAACAAGCTCGACGTCGGTGGGCACTTCGCGGCCTGGGAGCAGCCGAAGATCTTCTCCGAGGAGCTGCGGACGGCCTTCCGGTCGCTGCGGTAGATGGCCGCGTTCGGTCGGGTGCACCTGCCGCCGCTCGGCGGGGCGGTCGAGTGGCTCAACTCTGAGCCGCTCGGCCCCGCCGAGCTGCGCGGACGCGTCGTACTCGTGAACTTCTGGACCCTGACCTGCATCAATTGGCTGCGCCAGGAGCCGTACGTGCGGGCCTGGTCGCGGGCGTACCGGGACGACGGGCTGGTCGTCGTCGGGGTGCACACGCCGGAGTTCGGCTTCGAGCACCAGATCGACTGGGTACGCGCCGCCGTCGCGGCCCGCGACATCGACTACCCGGTCGCGGTCGACAGCGACTACGCGATCTGGGGCGCGTTCGCCAACCAGTACTGGCCGGCGCTCTACTTCATCGACGCCGACGGCGTGATCAGCGACGAGCACTTCGGTGAGGGCCGCTACGAGCAGTCCGAACGGGTCATCCAGCGGCTGCTCGGTATCGAGCGGGCCCTCGTACCCGTCGAGGGGGTCGGCATCGAGGCGGCGGCCGACTGGGATCAGTTGCGCACGCCCGAGACGTACCTCGGCTTCGGTCGCGGCGGGCACTTCGCGTCGCCGGACGGCGCCGCCCTCGACGAACGCCGCGGCTACGACCTCCCGGAGCGCCTGGGCCTCAACCAGTGGGCCCTCGCCGGAGAGTGGACGATCGGCCCCGAGAAGGCGGTGCTCGCACAGGCCGGCGGGAGCGTCGCCTTCCGCTTCCACGCCCGCGACGCGCACCTCGTGCTGTCGCCCGGCGGGCAGGGGCCGATCCCGTACCGGGTGCTCCTCGACGGCATGCCTCCCGGCCCGTCGCACGGCGTGGACGTCGACGCTGGCGGCAACGGCGTCCTTCAGGACGGGCGTCTGTACCAGCTCGTCCGGCAGGACGGCGCGATCCGCGAGCGGACCGTGGAAATCAGGTTCGAGGCGCCCGGCGCCGAGGCGTACGCCTTCACGTTCGGGTAGGTCAGGGGGCACCCCAACGGCGATAGTGTCGACCGCTGTGACCATGCCTGACATCACCATCGCCACCCCCGCCAATCGGGACGCCGTCGTCGGCACGCTGGTCGCCGCCTTCGTCAAGGACCCCGTCCTGCGGCACCTGTTCCCCGACGACGAGACCTATCCGCGGCACGCCGCGACCTTCTTCGGGGACCTCTTCGACAAGCGGGTGCACCGTTCGTCGATCTGGACGATCGGTGGAGGCGCCTCGGTCGCCCTGTGGGACCCACCGGCCGAGCCGCACGCCGCCGGGCACCCGTCGCCGGAGGGCGGTGCCGCTCCCGCGTACCCCGCCGACGTGCTGGGCCGTGTCCAGGGCTACGACGACGCCGTACACGCGGCCCTTCCGACGTACCCCTTCTGGTATCTCGGTGTCCTGGGCACCCACCCGGACAGCGCCGGACGCGGCTGGGGCCGCGCGGTCATGCGGGCCGGACTGGCCCGCGCGGCCGCCGACGGCCTGCCGGCGATCCTGGAGACCAGCAACCCGGGCAACGTCGAGCTGTACCGCCGTGCCGGCTGGGAGGTGATCGGCTCCCTGGCGGAACCGGTCCCCACCTGGTTCATGCGGCAACCGCCCCGCTGAGGCACCCGATCATCGCGGGCATCGGATGTCGGGTGGGCCGCCCGCCCCGCCACCTAGCGTTGCTGCTCGTAAGGGAAGGAGGCCCGGGTGCTGGAACGGCTCAACGAGGCCATGGCGCACATCGAGCGGCGCCTCGACCAGCAGATCGAGGTGGCCGACCTGGCGCGGATCGGGCTCACGTCGGAGTACCACTTCCGGCGGCTGTTCTCCGCGCTGGCCGGCATGCCGCTGTCGGAGTACGTCCGCCGCCGTCGGCTCACCGTCGCCGGCGCGGACGTGCTGGCGGGGGAGCGGACGCTGCTCGACATCGCGGTGCGCTACGGCTACGGCTCGGCCGAGGCGTTCGCCCGTGCGTTCCACGCCGTGCACGGCGTGAGGCCCGGAGAAGCCCGGCGTACGGGGGCGGCGTTGCGTTCCCAGCCCCGGATGTCCTTCCGACTCACCGTGGAAGGGAGCGGCAGCATGGAGTACCGAATCGTCACCAAGGACGCGTTCGCGCTGGTGGGGCGCAAGGCCCGGGTTCCGCTGGTGCACGAGGGGATGAACCCGTCGATCGTCGCGTTCATCAGGAGCATCGACAAGGAGACGACCGCCCGGATCGAGGCGCTCTCCGACCAGGAGCCGGCCGGGATCGTCAACGTCAGCGACAACCTGGCCGACACCCGGGCCGAGGGCAGCGAGCTGGACTACTGGCACGGGGCCGTCACCGGTGCCACGCCACCGGACGACCTGGACGCGCTGCCCGTACCGGCCGGGTCGTGGGCGGTGTTCACCACCTCCGGCGAGTTCCCGCAGGCGGTGCAGTTCCTGTGGCGGGACGTGTTCACCCAGTGGTTCCCGTCCAACCCGTACCGCAGCCGGCCCGGACCGGAGATCTCCCGGGTGCGGGTGTCCGCGGACGGGACCACGGCGGACGCGGAGCTGTGGATCCCCGTCGAACGGGTCGCGGTCTGAGGACGTCGCGTCCTGAGGTTCAGTCCGGTACGTCGTCCCAGGTGGTGCCCGGGGGCAGGTGCCCGGCGGACGGGTTGTCGCGCAACGCGTACGCGATGACCAGCAGCGCGTGCCGGTCCAACTCGGGCAGCCGGTCCAGCGCAAACCACCGCACATCCAGCGACTCGTCGTCGTTGACCCGTGCGGTGCCGGACACCACCTTGCAGACGAAGCCCAGGTTGAGGTACTCGCAGCGGTCGCCGTTGGGATAGGTGTGCGGGTGGGAGACGGCACTGGTCAGGCGCAGCGGCGTCACGTCCAGGCCGGTCTCCTCCCGCACCTCGCGGACCAGCGCGGTGGCCGGCTGCTCGCCCGGCTCGACGAAGCCGCTGATCACCGACCACCGCCCGTCGTCCGAGCGTTGACCGGGCAGCAGCTCACCGGCGTCGTTGCGGATGACCGCGCTGACGCTGGGCAGCCACAGCAGGTCGTGGCCGACGTGCTTGCGCATCCGCACGATGTAGTCCGGTACCGCCATCGGGCGATCATAGGCCGCGTCTCGGCGGCCGCCGCCGTCCCGTCGAGGTCGCGTCGTGCTCAGCCCGACCATTCGACGGTACGACGAAAGCGCGCGTACTCCCCGGCCAGCTCGGCGTCGATGCGCTCCAGCCGGGCGGGGGTGAGCACCACCGACGGGTCCTGCCACGGGCGTCCGGCGAGCAGTTGGCGACGAAGCCCGAGCGGCGGGTGGGCGGCGAAGAGCGAGGCCTCGTCACGGACCGACAGTTGGCGCAGCAGCGGCAGCCGGTCACCGCTCGCCGCCCGGGCCTCGGCGAACGCCGACCGCCAACGGTCCGGGCCATGCCCCGCCCGGGTCTGGACGCGTACCGCCAACTTCACCGACTCGGCGGCGAGCAGGGCGTCGAGCAGGTCGGTGGCGGCCGTCGTGCCGGCGACCCGGGCGGCGAGGTCGTCGGCGAGATACTCGGCGCGCTGGCTGTCCCGCAGCGCCACGCTCACCAGCACGAGGTGCGCGCCGAACAACACCCGGGACATGACCCACTGGAACGCGCGGCCCAGCGCGTCACCCACCATCTCCACCAGCCCGGCCCCGACGGTGGTCCGTACCGGCCGGAACAGGTCGGCCGCCGACGCGAGCATGGTGAACGCGGGTTGCGTGAGCAGACCCCGACGCGGGTCGCCGTTGACGAAGTGGCCGAGTTCGTGCCCGAGCAGCGCCACCCGTTCGCCGGCGGGAAGCGAGCCCCACAGTGGCAGCCCGAGCGCCAACACCCGGCGGCGTCGAAGCCCGACCGCGCCCGCGTACGCGTTGATGGCGCCGTCGACGCCGACCACGTCCGGCACCGGCGCGCCGATCGCCGTGGCCACCTCGTCGATCAGCCCGAACAGCTCCGGCGCCCGATCGCGGGACAGCACGTCCAGATCCGGGTCGACCCGGCCGAAGCGGGGCCGGAGAGCGACCGCCAGGGCGACCATCGCCACACCCAGCACGATCGCCAGGTTGGGAAAGGGAAACGCCACGATCAGCCAACCGCCGACGACCGCGAGGGCGAGCACGGCCGCGACCAGCAGCAGGGACACCACCGCGGTCAGCGTCCGTGCCGCACTCGACCCGCCATCGCCGAGCGGACGGCCGAGCAAATGGCGGAACTGCTGCCCGGTCGCCCGGAACGCCAACCGGTGGGTCCACCGGTCGATCCAGGTCCAGCCGAACTCACGCTCGCGCCGCCCGGGGTCGTACGCGTCCAGGTTCCACTCGCAGCCGGGGCACCACGGCGCCGCGTCCCTCAGCGAAGCGGTGGTCGTTCCGCATCGCGGGCACGCCCCCGTGCCCGTCACCGTGTTGATCACGGCCACGAATCCTGCCCCGGACCGTCGTGCCGGGGAATCGACCGTTCGGCCACCGGTGTTCCCGCGCCTCCCAGTGCCCGCCACCTGCACTTCTTTCGGCGTTTTCGCCCGCGGTGCGGCAAGCGTCTCTACTGTGGAGAGGGCTAGGCGACTTGCGTGATCCGGTGGCGGGCGACCGGTTCGCGGTGCACAGTGTTTCCCATGAGCGACAGCGGACGTAGTGGGCAGTTCTACTGGTGCACCCGACACCACCGGGTCGAGACGGACGCCGACGTGTGTCCGGCGAAGCACGTTCTCGGCCCGTACGACTCGGCGGCCGACGCGGAGAACGCCCTGCAGCGAGTGCAGGAGCGGAACGAGGCGTGGGAGGCCGAGGACGCGCGTTGGGCCGGGGAGGACAGGTAGACGGCGCGGGACGGCCCGCGTCGCGGTAGTTCGTGCTCCGCGAGGACGCACGCGAGAGCACGTCCCCAAGGAGGGAACCACGATGGCCGTTACACAGCAGGCCACCACCCGCCCGGCCGCCCGCAAGACCACCGCGAAGAAGACCGCCGCGGCGGAGCGTGGCACGTCGGCGAGCCGGACCACCCCCGTGCGCAAGTCCACCACGGGCGCGGCGAAGGCGCCGGCCCGCAAGGCGGCCGGCGGCGCGGGGCGTGCCCCGGCGACGAAGACGACCACGGCGGCGAAGAAGGCCCCCGCCAAGAAGGCCACGGCGACGAAGACGACGAAGACCACGGCGGCGGCCAAGAAGGCGCCCGCGAAGAAGACCGCGACCACGGCCAGGACCACGGCGGCCAGGACCACGGCGGCGGCGAAGAAGGCGCCCGCGAAGACCGCTTCCGCCCGCGGGACGACCACCGCCGCGAAGCGGAGCCCGGCATCCACGGCGCGCAAGAGCGCCACCGCGACCAAGACGGCCAGCGCGGCGAAGAAGACGACCGGCGCGGCGAAGAAGACGACCGGCGCGGCGAAGAAGACGACCAGCGCGGCGAAGAAGACCACCGCCTCGGCGGCGAAGAGGACCACGGCCGTGACGAAGGCGCCCGCCCGCAAGGTCGCGACCAAGGCGTCGGCGGTGAAAAAGACGGCCGCGAAGAAGGCTCCCGCCAAGAAGGCTCCCGCGAAGAAGACCACGGCGGCGAAGAAGACGGCGACCCGTCCGGCCGGGGGCGCCCGCAAGGCGGCGGCAAAGAAGGCCCCGGCCTCGAAGGTGACCGGCACGTCGTCGACGACCGCCCGTAAGGCGGCGGCGAAGAAGGCCCCGGCGAAGAAGACCACCGCCGCCAAGGCGCCGGCCCGCAAGGTGACCGCCCGCAAGTCGCCGTCGCAGCCGGTCGCCGCACGGGCAACCGCCCCCCGGGGTACGCGGACCACGGCGCGTAGGGCGACCGGCTGACGCTGGTCGTCCCCGAGCTGGCCGCCCCGACTCGGCCGGTCACCGGAAGCGGATCACCGGCGGCGCTGTCAGGATTGACCCGTGGTCATCCGACGCGTACTCGCCCCCCGCATCGACTTCGGCGCGCTGCGCCGCGAGCTCGGCCTGCCCGAGAGCTTTCCCGTCGCCGCCCAGCGGGAGGCCGACGCGGCCGCTGCCGCGCCGCCCCGGCCGGCCGTCGACCGCACCGACATACCGTTCGTCACCGTCGACCCGTCCACCTCCCGTGACCTGGACCAGGCGATGCACCTGGCCCGCCGGCCGGGCGGCGGCTACCGCGTGCGGTACGCGATCGCGGACGTCGCCGCGCACGTCCACCCGGGCGGCGCGCTCGAGGAGGAGACCTGGCGGCGGGGGCAGACGGTCTACCTGCCCGACGGCAACGTGCCGCTGCACCCGGTGACGCTCAGCGAGGGCGCGGCCAGCCTGCTGCCCGACGACGACCGCGCCGCCGTGGTGTGGACCATCGACCTGGACGCCGACGTCGGCACGGTGGCCGTCGAGCTGGAGCGCGCCCTGGTCCGCAGTCGGGCCAAGCTCGACTACACCGGCGTGCAGGCGGCGGCCGACGCCGGTCGGCTGCCCGAGCCGATCGCGCTGCTGCCCGAGATCGGCGACCGGCTGACCGCCCGGGGGCTGCGCCGGGGGGCCATCAACCTGCCGCTGCCCGAGCAGGACGTGGAGCCCGACGGCGATGGATGGCGGCTGGTGCTGCGCGGGCCGGCGCCCATGGAGGAGCACAACGCGCAGATCTCGCTGCTGACCGGGATGGCCGCGGCCGACATCATGCTGGCCGGCGAGATCGGCCTGCTGCGGACGATGCCCCCACCGAAGGCGGAGGCGGTGCAACGCCTGCGGGCCGCCGCCGCCCCGCTGGGTGTGCGCTGGCCGGACGGCGCGAGCCCCGGCGAGGTCATCGCTGGCCTGGACGCCGCGCAGCCCCGTGCCGCCGCGTTCATCGACCAGGCCGCCGAGTTGATGCGCGGCGCCGCGTACACCGCCTTCGACGGTAGCCGCCCGGAGCAGCCGGAGCATGGCGGGGTCGCGGCCGCATACGCCCATGTCACGGCGCCGTTGCGGCGCCTGGCCGACCGGTACGCCACCGAGGTCTGCCTGGCCCTGCACGCGGGCCGGGAGGTGCCCGACTGGGCCCGCGCCGCGCTGCCCCGGCTGCCCGAGGTGATGGCCAGCACCGACCGCACCGCCTCGGCGGCCAGCCGGGGCGCGGTCGAACTGGCCGAGGCGGTGCTCCTGGAACACCGGGTGGGGGAGACCTTCGACGCGGCGGTGCTCGACGTCGACGCCCCCGCCAACGGCAAGTCCCGGCCGCGCCCGCCCGGCGGAACCGTGGCCCTGGACGCCCCGCCGGTCCGCAGCCGCTGCCTCGGTGAACTGCCCCTCGGCGAACGGGTCCGCGTCCGCCTGGTCACCGCCGACCCGGCCGCACGTACGGTGCTGTTCGAGCTGGCCTGAGTCGCCGCCGAGCGGTTTGCGAGGATGAGCCCATGGCATACGACTCGAGCACGCTGCCCGACGTTTCCGGGCTGACGGTCGGCATCATCGGCGGCACCGGCGACCAGGGGCGCGGCCTTGCCTATCGACTCGCCCGGGCCGGCCAGACGGTGCTGATCGGCTCCCGGTCCGCCGAGCGGGCCGCCGAGTCCGCCGCCGAGATCGCCGCGCTGCCCCGGATGCCGGCCGACGTGCGCATCACCGGCGCGGCCAACGACGAGGTGGCCCGCCGCAGCGACGTGGTGATCATCGCGGTGCCGTGGGACGGCCACGCGGCCACCGTCGCCGCCCTCGCGGAGCCGCTGGCCGGCACGATCGTCGTCGACTGCGTCAACCCGCTGGGCTTCGACAAGCAGGGCCCGTACGCGCTCACCGTCGCCGAGGGCAGCGCCGTCCAGCAGGCCGCCGCGCTGCTGCCCGACTCCCGCGTCTGCGCCGCGTTCAACCACGTGAGCGCACCGCTGCTGGCGGACCCCGAGGTCGACCGGATCGACCTCGACGTGCTGATCTGCACCGAGGACCGGGAACTCGTCGACATCGTCGGGGCGCTCGCCGCGCGGATCCCCGGCATGCGCGGCATCTACGCCGGTCGGCTGCGCAACGCCCACCAGATCGAGGCGTTCACCGCGAACCTGATCGCCATCAACAAGCGCTACAAGGCCCACGCTGGCATCCGCGTAACCGACCTCTGACCGTGCCCTGAGGGATCATGGGGCATGACCGATGCTGACGCGGTGTTGCGGATCGCGGATCTGCGCCGAGCGTGCACGATGTTGTTGGACGCGGCGGAGAGCCAATTCGGTCCGGAGATCCAGCTGTCACAGCTCGGCGTCGACCACTACTGGAACATGGACCTGGGTGCGGCATTTGGGATGGTCCAGCAACCCGAGTTGGAGATCGACTGCGGGCAGAGCAGCGACGATGTCGCCGAGCTGGCGAGCCTCCTGCAGCGGGATGGTCCAGACGGCGTCGTGTCGCTGTGGCACGACCTTTCGCACGTAAGCGGGCTGCTGCGGCTGCTGGCGTACCTCGATCTGCCCGACAATCGCGAGAGCTAGCCTGCGCGGGGGACGGGCCGACCGCTGGGCACATCGGCACCAAGCTGAGGCCCTGCTCGCCGGCCAGTGTCCCGCCGCACCGTCGTTCGAGGCTGCACGCCTGCGGCGACCGCCGCGCGGCTCGGCCCGTGCCCGGTGCGGGCCGTGCCCCACGGCACGCTCGCCAGCTCCGCAACGCGCGGCGCCCGCCACGAGTCGGAGAGGTCGAACGGAGCCCTCATCGGCTGCGTGGCTGACCCGCTGCCGTCACGTTCGCCGGTGGTAGTGGTTGCGGCGGGGGACCTGTTCCGGGTCGAGCCAGGCCGGTGGAACGAATTCGGGGTGGCCGTCGCCGCCCAACTGGACGGCCCACTCGCCACGGTGGATGTGGCGGTGATGGTGGCCGCAGAGCAGCACCGCGTTGGCCAGGCTGGTGTCGCCGCCGTCGGCCCAGTGCCGGATGTGGTGGGCGTCGCACCAGCGGGGCGGTCGGTCGCAGCCGGGGAAGGCGCAGCCTCGATCGCGCAGGACCAGCGCGCGGCGCAGGGGGCCGGTGACGAGTCGGCGCTGGCGGCCGACGTCGAGCGGCTGGCCGGCGCTGCCGAGCACGGCCGGCAGGATCGCCGCGTCGCAGGCGAGCCGCCGCACGGTCTTGGCGGTAAGCCCGAAGCCGGCGTCGAGGGTGCCCGTGCCGAGCTGCCGGACCAGGCCGTCGAAGCTGGTGGTGACGACGAGCTGGGTCGGGTCGCCGCCGTGCTCGGGCAGCTCGCCGGTGCGCAGGGCGAGTCGGCAGAGGTCGCCGAGGGCGTCGTGCCGCCGTTGCCCCGGTGACCGGTGGTCGTCCTGACCGGAGGGTGCGGTCAGTGGGTCGATGGCGGCGCGGAGCAGGCCGGCGGTCTCCGTGTCGAGGGTGCCGCTCAACCGCAGCCGGCCGTCGGTCAGCTCGGACAGGGTGAGGTGACGATCCCGGGTGGCTCGGCGGGCTTCGGCGTCGAGGGCGGCCTTGGCGGCGGCGTCGGCGACCTCGGGTGCGACATGGTCGAGGATGCGGGTGGCGAGCTTGCGCAGCAGCGTGGGGTCGAACTGGCCGGCCCAGTCGACGAGGACGCCGACCGCTCTGGTGGCGATCTCCGTGCCGGCGGCGGCCCGCACGGTGTCGACGGTATCGGCGATGACGCGGGCCTGCTCCAGGCTGACGTCTCCGTCGGCCAGCGCCCGGCGGACCTCGGGAACGCTCGTGTCGAGGGCGTGAGCGGACTCGACCAACCGGCGGGCCGCGGGAACGGTCAACCGCAGGCGGTCGCGCAACCAGACCGCCGTCGACGACGCGCCCTGCGCCAGGGCCGTGCCCCGGCCGTCCAGCTCGCGCACGAGGGTCAGCTTGACCGCCGCGAGCTGCTGCTCGAGCCGGTGCGCGGCGTCGAGCGCGGCCACCAGGTCATGCTCCGCGAGGGCCCAGGCGGGCGCGGCGGCGGCATCCGCGACCGCGCCCCGCGCCTGCGCCAACTCTTCGATCACACCCCGAGACTAGAACAGGTGTACGACAAAACCAGTCACCATGATCAATGAGGGCGACCTCGCGACCCGACCGGGGGCGCACGGCGTCGATGTAAAACTTTCTAGACACGATGTCAAAGAAGCCATACTATGAGCGTGTCAAGAATTCTTTACAGCAGGAGGCGGTCGTGACGCACGAGGAGAAACGCGCCTGGATCATGCTGGTGGTCAGCGTGGTGGGCTACGCCGCCTACGCAGCCGTGGTCCTGAACCGGGCCGACGGCGGCCCGCTCACCACCACGCCGTACGCCGGGGTGCTGTTGCGGACCATCGGCGGGGCCGTCGTCGCGAGCATCGTGGCCGAGATCGGGATGGGTGTGGTGAACCCGGGCGCCTCCCGTGCCAAGGACGTCCGTGACCGGGAGATCGGACGGCTCGGTGACCACGTCGGCCAGGCCTTCGTGGCCATCGGCGCGGTGTCGGCGATGCTGATGGCGTTGGCCGAGTGGGACTGGTTCTGGATCGCCAACGTCATCTACCTGTGCTTCGTCCTGTCGGCGGCGGTTGGCGCCCTGGCGAAGGTGATCGTCTACCGCAAGGGTGTCCCGCAGTGGTGAAGCCGACCCGCGTCACGAACAACATCCGCGCGCTGCGCTTCGCGCACGGCGAGATGACCCAGGCCGAGCTCGCCGAGCGGATCGGCGTGACCCGACAGACCGTCATCGCCATCGAGCAGAGTCGCTACTCGCCGTCGCTGGAGATGGCGTTCAAGATCGCGCGCTTGTTCGACGCTCGTCTCGACGACGTGTTCCAGTACCCGGAGGAGGCGGCACCGTGAAAGCCATCGTCCAGGACAGCTACGGCCCGGCCGACGTGCTCCACCTCCGCGACATCGACCAACCGGCCGTGAACGACGAGGAGGTCCTCGTCCAGGTCCGCGCCGCCGGGGTCGACCCCGGAGTGTGGATCTTCATGACCGGTCGCCCCTACCTGGCGCGGCTGGCCGCCGGGCCGCGCCGGCCCCGGGTTCCGGTGCGCGGGCGGGACCTGGCCGGGGTGGTGGTCGCGATCGGTGCCCGGGTGACCCGGTTCCGGCCCGGCGACGAGGTGTTCGGCACGTGTCCGCGCGGCTCGTACGCCGAGTTCGCGAGCGCGCCGGAGCGGCGGCTGGCCCGCAAACCGGCCAACCTGTCGTTCGCGCAGGCCGCCGCCGCGCCGGTCTCCGGGATGACGGCGCTGCGTGCGGTCCGCGACAGCGGCGAGGTACGCCCAGGGCAGCGCGTGCTGGTCATCGGCGCATCCGGCGGCGTCGGGTCGCACGCCGTGCAGATCGCCAAGGCGTACGGGGCGACGGTCACCGCCGTCTGCGCGCCGGCCAGGGCCACGTTCGTACGCGGCCTCGGCGCAGACGACATCCTCGACTACACCAGCGAGCAGGTCGACAGCCGTGGCCCGATCTACGACGTGGTCATCGACACCGGCGGCGATCGGCCGGTCTCTCTCCTGCGCCGCGCCCTCACCCCACACGGGACACTGGCGCTGGTCGGCGGCACGTACACCAAGGGTCCCGTGCTCAGCGGGTACGACCGGCAGATGTTCCGCGCGCCGCTGCTGTCCCTGTTCGTCGGTCAACGCCTGCGTAGCGTGAGCGCGGTCGAGCGCACCGCGGACCTGAGCGAGCTGGGGAACCTCATCGAATCGGGGGCGCTCACCCCGGCGGTCGACCGCACCTATCCTCTGGCCCAGGCGGCGGACGCGATCCGCCACCTCCGGCACGGGCACCCGGCGGGGAAGATCGTCGTCACCGTGTGACGCGCCGGCCACCGCGAACCACCGTCGCCGGGTGACGGGGGTGGACGTGACCCACCCCCGCCAACCCAGGTCGCTGGACGATCAGAAGGTGTGCTCGGCGGCCGGGAACTCGCCGCCCCGGACCTCCTCGGCGAAGCGGCGGGTGGCGTCGGTGAGGACGTCCGCGAGGTCCGCGTACCGCTTCACGAAGCGTGGCGCCTTGCCGGTGCGCAGGCCGGCCATGTCCTGCCAGACGAGCACCTGGGCGTCGGTGTCCGGGCCGGCGCCGATGCCGACCGTGGGGATCGCCAGTTCGTGGGTGATCTGCTTGGCCACCACGCCCGGCACCATCTCCAGCACCACCGCGAACGCGCCGGCCTCGGCCACCGCCCGCGCGTCCGCCAGCACCTCGTCGGCCGTGTCGCCGCGGCCCTGCACGCGGTAGCCGCCCAGGGTGTGCTCGCTCTGCGGGGTGAAGCCGATGTGCGCCATCACCGGGATGCCGGCCCCGACGATCGCGGCGATCTGCGCGGCGCAGCGCCGGCCGCCCTCCAGCTTCACCGCGTGGCAGCCACCCTCCTTCATGAACCGGACGGCGGTGCGCAGCGCCTGGGCCGGGCCCTCCTCGTACGAGCCGAATGGCAGGTCACCGACGACGAGGGTCTGCCGGGTCGAGCGCACCACGGCCCGTACCAGCGGCAACAGGTCGTCGGCGGTGATCGGCAGGGTCGTCTCGTAGCCGAACACGTTGTTCGCGGCCGAATCGCCGACCAGCAACACCGGTACGCCGGCCCGGTCGAAGATCCCCGCCGTGTACTGGTCGTACGAGGTGAGCATCGGCCACCGTTCGCCGCGCTCCTTCGCGGCGATCAGGTCGCGGGTGCGGACCCGACGGGTGGCCGGTCCGCCGTACAACGCGGTCACCTCGCGCGGAGTGGACTCGATCATGACTGTCTCCCTTCCTCGAGGCCGCCTGCGCGGTCCCCGGGCTTCGCCGATCGTCGCACCGCGCGACAGCCTGGCGGCAGGGCCCAGTGGAAGATGTCACTCGCGAGGCGCGGGACGTCAGCCGTGCTCGCGCCACCGGTTCGTGATCGGCAGTCGACGGTCCCGGCCGAACGCCTTCATGGAGATCTTCGTGCCCGGCGCGGACTGGCGTCGCTTGTACTCGGCGGTATCCACCAGTCGCAGCACCTTGTCGACCACGGCCGGGTCGTGACCCGACTCGACCAGCCCGTCGCGACCCAGGTCGCCGTCGACATAGCCGATGAGGATCGGGTCCAGCACGTCGTAGTCGGGCAGGGAGTCGCTGTCGAGCTGGCCCGGGCTCAACTCGGCGCTCGGCGGCTTGCCGATCGAGTTCTCCGGAATGGGGGCGGTCTCGCCGCGACGGGCCGCGTCCGCGTTGCGCCACTTCGCCAGACGCCACGCCAGCGTCTTCCAGACGTCCTTGATCGGGTTGAAGCCGCCGACCGAGTCGCCGTACAGGGTGGAGTAGCCGACCGCCAGCTCGCTCTTGTTGCCGGTGGTCAACACCAGGTGGCCCTCCTGGTTCGACAGCGCCATGAGGATGACACCGCGTACCCGGGCCTGGAGGTTCTCCACGGCGATCCCGGACAGCGAGAGGTTCGCCAGGAAGGCGTCCACCATCGGCTGGATCGGCTCGACCCGGTAGTCGAGCCCGGTGCGCTTCGCCAGGTCGGCGGCGTCCTCGCGGGAGTGCTCGGAGGAGTGCTGGCTGGGCAGCGACACGCCGACCACCCGGTCCGGGCCGAGCGCGTCGACGGCGAGGGCGGCCACCACCGCCGAGTCGATGCCACCGGAGAGGCCGAGCACCACCGACGCGAACCGGTTCTTGTTGACGTAGTCGCGCAGACCCAGCACCAGCGCGTGCCAGACCTCGGCCTCGTCGGCGACCGGCTCGATCAGCCCGCCGGTGACGGCCGGGCCGGACGGCGCGGGCGGAATCGCCTCCACCGTGTGGTGCGACACCCGCATGCCGTCCGCGACGCTGTCGCCGCCCGGGCTCGTGGTGGCGGCCGGCAGCTCGACGTCGTGCACGAGCAGGTGCTCGACGAACTGCGGGGCGCGGGTGAGCAGCTCACCGTCGGCGGTCACGATCATCGAGTCGCCCTCGAAGACCAGCTCGTCCTGCCCGCCGATCATGTTGACGTACGCGACAGTGGCGCCCGCCTCGGCGGCCCGGCGGCGGACCAGCGGCAGCCGGATGTCGTCCTTGTTCAACTCGTACGGCGAGCCGTTGATGTTGACCACGAGGCCGACGCCGGCCTGCCGGGCGGCGGCGAACGGCCCGCCGGCCTGCCACAGGTCCTCGCAGATGGTCAGCGCGACGTCCACCCCGCCGATCCGCACGACGGTCAGCTCGTCCCCGGAGACGAAGTAGCGGTCCTCGTCGAACACCCCGTAGTTGGGCAGGTGGTGCTTGAAGTAGCGGGCCACCACCTCGCCCCGGTGCAGCAGCGCGGCGGCGTTGCGGGCCCCCCGCCCCGGCTCGGCGTCCCCACTGACCTGCGGCGGCCCATCGGCGTCCAGGTAGCCGACCACGACCGGCAGGTCACCGAGACCGTCGCCGGCGAGGTCGGCCGCGAGCTGCCGCAGCGCGGCCTGGGACGCGGCGACGAAGGACCGCCGGAAGACCAGGTCCTCGACCGGGTAGCCGGTCAACATCATCTCCGGGAAGAGCACCAACTGGGCGCCGGCGTTGGCGGCCTGGCGGGTCCAGCTGCGGACCAGGTCGGCGTTGCCGGTGAGGTCGCCGACGCTCGGGTTGACCTGGGACAGGGCGAGACGCAGGGTGGGCATGTCCTCATCTTGCCTCAGCTGCGGCCGAGCAATCCGTACCCTCGGACGAGACGGCGGCCACGCGCGGACGCCGTCTCGCATCGGTACCGCTCGCCGGACGGGACGCGAGGGGACGGGCGGCGGCGGTTCGCGTAACGTCTGCGTAACCAGGCCCGGGAACACTGGGCGGTCAGGTCGGGCGCAGCCCGGCCAAGGCGGACAAAGAGTGTCGCGAGGGGTTGGGGAAGTGGACCGTCAGCAGGAGTTCGTCCTCCGTACGCTGGAAGAGCGGGACATCCGGTTCGTCCGGCTGTGGTTCACGGACGTGCTGGGCACGCTCAAGAGCGTCTCGGTGGCGCCCGCGGAGTTGGAAGCGGCCTTCGAGGAGGGCATCGGCTTCGACGGCTCGGCGATCGAGGGCTTCGCACGCGTCTTCGAATCGGACATGGTCGCGATGCCCGATCCGACCACCTTCCAGGTCTTCCCGTTCGAGGGTGGGGTCAGCGGCGAGAGCGCCCGGATGTTCTGCGACATCCTGCTGCCCGACGGCGGGCCGTCCTGGGCCGACCCGCGGCACGTGCTGCGCCGCGCGCTGTCCAAGGCGGCCGAGAAGGGCTTCACCTTCTACACCCACCCCGAGATCGAGTTCTTCCTGCTCGAGAACGGCCCGCAGGACGGCTCGGTGCCCACCCCGGTGGACACCGGCGGCTACTTCGAGCACACCACCCACGCCGTGGCCCGCGACTTCCGTCGCCAGGGCGTGCTGGCGCTGGAGCGGATCGGCATCTCGGTGGAGTTCAGCCACCACGAGGTCGCGCCCGGCCAGCAGGAGATCGACCTGCGCTACGCCGACGCGCTGACCACCGCCGACAACATCATGACCTTCCGGCACGTGGTCAAGGAGGTCGCGCTCTCCACCGGCGTGCAGGCCAGCTTCATGCCGAAGCCGTTCACCGACCAGCCCGGCAGCGGCATGCACACCCACCTGTCGCTGTTCGAGGGCGAGCGCAACGCCTTCCACGACGGTGGCGACCCGATGAAGCTCTCCAAGGTGGCGAAGTCCTTCATCGCCGGCCTGCTGATGCACGCCCGGGAATACACGGCGGTCACCAACCAGTGGGTCAACTCGTACAAGCGGCTCTTCCCGCAGGCCCTGCCGGACCGGATCACCGAGAGCCCGGCGTACGTCTGCTGGGGTCACCTGAACCGCTCCGCGCTGGTCCGGGTGCCCGCGTACGGCAAGCCGAACTCGGCCCGGGTCGAGGTCCGCTCGCTGGACTCGGCGACCAACCCGTACCTCGCCTTCGCGGTGCTGCTCGGCGCGGGCCTCAAGGGCATCGAGGAGGGCTACGAGCTGCCGCCGGGAGCCGAGGACGACGTCTGGTCGCTGAGCAGCGCCGAGCGCCGCGCCATGGGGTACGAGGCGCTGCCGGAGAACCTCGCCGAGGCGATCGACGTGATGGCCGAGTCCGAACTGGTCGCCGAGGTGCTGGGCGAGCACGTCTTCGACTTCTTCCTGCGCAACAAGCGGGCCGAGTGGGAGCAGTACCGCCGCGAGGTCACCCCGTACGAGCGGCAGCGTTACCTGGCGCTGTAGGAGAGGGCATCGGCGCGGGGCTGACGCGCTTGCCCGCTGCCGCTATCGTCTCGATCACCGCGCCGGTACCCCTTCCGGGCGGAGAATCGGGAGGCAGTCGGTGCTGGAGGACCTGCTCAGCGGTGCCTGGCAGAGCGTCGTGTTCGGGATCGTGGGCGTCGGGCTCATGGCGGCCGGGTTCGGGCTCGTCGACCTGCTGACCCCGGGGCGGTTGCGCGAGCTGATCTGGGTCGAGCGCAACACCAACGCGGGGCTGCTGCTCGCCGCCAACCAGCTCGGCATCGCCGGCATCGTCTTCACGGCGATCCTCACCAGCTACAGCGACTTCGCCAAGGGGCTCGCCTCGACCGTGGTCTTCGGACTGGTCGGGCTGGCCATCATGGCGCTGGCCTTCTTCGTGCTGGACCTGCTCACCCCCGGCAAGCTCGGCGAGGTCATCTGCTCGTCCGAGCCGCACCCGGCGGCCCGGGTCAGCGCCGCCACACACTTCGGCGCCGCGCTGATCGTCTGCGCCTGCATCGCCTGAGCCCGCACCGCCTGAGCCCGCACCGCCTGAGCGCGGGCGTCGTACCCCGGTCGTAGCGTGCCGGGCATGAACCGTACGGACCGCCTCTACGCGCTCGTCGAGGAGCTGCGGGCGGTGTCGCCGCGGCCGCGCAGCGCGCGCTGGCTCGCCGTGCGCTTCGAGGTGAGCAGCCGGACCATCGAACGGGACATCGGCGCGCTCCAGCAGGCCGGGGTGCCGATCTGGGCCGAGTCGGGGCGTACCGGCGGTTACGTCCTGGACCGCGCCCACACCCTGCCGCCGGTCAACCTGACCGCCGCCGAGGCGGTCGCGATGGCCGTGGCGCTGCACCGGCTCGCCGGGTCGCCGTTCGCCGGGCCGGGCGCCACCGTCCTGCGCAAGCTGCTGGCGGTGCTGCCGGCCGCCGACGCCGCCGAGGCGCACCGGCTCGCCGGCCGGGTGCACCTGATCGGCGACGGGCCGGCGACGCCCGTCCCGGCCACCGTCGCCCACGCGGTCACCGCGCGGCGGGTGCTGCGCATCCGGTACGCCGACCGCGCCGGCGTCGACTCGCTGCGGGACGTCGAGCCGCTGGGCTACCTCGGCAACTCCCACCACTGGTACCTGGTGGCCTGGTGCCGCCTCCGTGCCGAGGTGCGATGCTTCCGCACCGACCGGATCCGCGAGGTCGAGGCCCTGCCAGAGGCGGTGCTCCGGGACCTCCGCCTGGAGGACCTGGACATCCCGCATGAGCGCGTCCGCGCGCTGAGTCTGGTCTGAGCGCGCGGTCCGGGCGGCCCATCCGGCCGGGTGATCGGAAAACACCGACAGGACGGTGTCGCGGACGACGTCGAAACTCCTCCGGAGACGGCCGGACGGCCGGCAACGCGAAGACCTGGAGGCAGTATGTCCGCGACGCCCATCACGTGGTTCGAGATCGGCACCGACCGGCCGGAGGAGGCGGAGCGCTTCTACGGCGATCTGTTCGGCTGGACCTTCAACGAGGAGGGCTCGGCCGACGGCGGTTCCTACCGGGTGACCGGGGCCGGTGGCGACACCGGGATCGGCGGCGGAATCCGGGCGACCGGCGGCACGTCGCCGAACTACGCGATCCTCTACGCCGAGGTGGCCGACGTCGAGGAGACCTGCCGGCGGGCCGAGGCGGCCGGCGCCCAGGTGGTGGTGCCGGCCCGGACCACGCCCACCGGGCTCACGTTGGCCCAGCTGATCGACCCGGTCGGCAACCGCCTGGGCGTGTTCGCGTCTCCACCCGCGCAGGGCTGACGCTGACGGGTCCGTGCCGTGCCGGGCGGGGTCCGTCCGCGCCCGGCCTTCCAGGACATGATCGACTCCAGATCGCCGATGTGGCGGTGTCCGAGTGCGATGGACACCGCCACATCGGCGAAACGGAGTCGATCATGTCCTGGGGCCGCCTGGGGCCGCCTGGGCCGCCTGGAGCACGGCCCAGGCTTGCGGCGCTGATCAACTCGACGTCGTGGAAGTCGGGGTATCCAGGACCGCCGAACACCCCGAATTCACGGAAGTCGAGTGGATCAGGCAGGGCCGCTCTGTCCGGCGGGTCCGCCGTGGCCGAGTGGGCCGCGGTGGCCGCCCGGGAAGCCGCCCGCGCCGCCCGGGAAGACGCCGGCCTCGACGGCCTTGGTGATGGCGTCGGCCTGCTCCTGGGTGAGCTTGCCGTCCTTGACGGCCTGGTCCAGTCGCTCCTTGAGCGCGGCCTTGCGATCCTCGGCGGAGTGGCGCTGCGGCCGGTCAGCCGGCCGGTGCTGCTCGCGGATCTTCTCCAGCGCGGCGGTCACCTTGTCGGTGGGCACGCCCAGCTCCTTGGCCAGTTCCTCAGCGAACTGACCCTGCCGGTCGGCCTTGGCCCCGGGCGCCGGAGCGGTGCTGGCGCTCGGCGTCGGCGAGTCGGCGGCGAAGGCGATCGTCGGGGCCGCGATCCCGACGCCGAGGACGCCGGCGGCGGCCAGGCCGGCCAGCATGTGCTTCCTACTGATGGTGCGGGACATGCTTTCCTCCAGAAGGCTAGGTGATACGCGATGTCGTCACCGACAGTGACGGGTCAGCCTGGGTGCGACCCATGGCGAACCTGTCAGCGGGCTGACAATCGAAGGCGGAAATCGGTTGTGCTGTCGCTTGTCGGGCGGTCAGGGTCGGTCCACCGCCAACGAAGGGACGTACGCCGAGATGAGATTCGAGATCCGGGAGATCGCACTGGTCGAGCCGGACGTCGGTCCGTACGGCATCACGGTCGGGCCCGACGGCGCGCTGTGGCTGACGTTGGTCCACGGCGGCGGCATCGCCCGCCTTGACCCCGACGGCTCGGTCCGAACCCATCCGCTGGAGCCGGCCGGCGGCCGCCCGTTGATCATCACGACGGGTCCGGACGGTGCGCTCTGGTTCACCCGCTCCGGTGATGACCGGATCGGTCGGATCACCGTCGACGGCGCGCAGCGAACGGTCGCCCTGCCGGCCGGTACCGGGCCGGGTGGCATCGCGGCCGGACCCGACGGGGCGCTCTGGTACGCGGGGATGACCTCCGACACGATCGGCCGGGTAACCACCGACGGCACGGTGACCGCCTTTCCACTGCCGGTCAGCGGCGGGTTCCCCTCGATGATCACCGCCGGCGCGGACAACGCCCTCTGGTTCACCCTCAACCGCGCGAACGCGATCGGCCGGATCGCCCTCGACGGCACGGTGAGGCTGTACCCGTTGCCCACCGCGGACGCCGGACCGGTCGGCATCGCCCTCGGCCCCGACGGTGCCATCTGGTTCGTGGAGATCACCGCCGGCCAGGTCGGCCGGATCACGCCGGACGGCGTGATCGACGAGTTCCCGCTGCCGGACCGGGCCGGGCGCCCGCACGCGATCGTGGCCGACCCGGCGGGTGGGGCCTGGTTCACCGAGTGGGGCGCCAACCGGATCGGCCACCTCGATGCGACCGGACGATTCGAGAGCTACGCCCTACCCACCCCGCACTCGGAACCACACGGCATCGTCCACACCCCCGACGGAGTGTGGGCAGCCCTAGAAACCGGCGCACTAGATGATCGATTCCAAGGGATGTGGGACCGCAAGTAGACGCGAGGGCGTCCATGATCGGCGTTGTCTAGGC